>JASLEQ010000527.1 GCA_030151135.1 Candidatus Sulfotelmatobacter sp.
TCAGCAGACGGGCGAGGGTTCAGTCACAGGTCGAGCTAAGCTAGGCGGAGGGCAACCTTGACGGGTTCCTCGCCCGTCTGCACGATTCGCGTCAAAACGAAGGCAGCGTCGTTGCTCGTAGGAGCACGTCCCTTATCGGAGGTGGGTGATCTCGTGTCGGAAACGAGCTTATCGAGCAGCCTCTCTTGGCGACAGGGCTTTCTCCAGGTCAGTCATCCGTTCCCGATAGCGGCTCTCCAAACAATCGACGAACCATTTGTTATTGACTGGGCAAGCCGCATTTCGCGCAGCGACCCACTTCCGTTGCCTGGCCCGAAGGACAGCTTTGCTGGAAACATCGAGATTGCTTGAAAGATTCTTGTAGAGCATTCCCAACTGAAGATCGAGATCGGCTAAAGACTTGACGTGACATATGGCGCGGTCGGTGTTTTCGTCAGCTTTTGCACAGTCATAGCTTGTGGGGAAAGCTTTGCTTTCTTCCATCGCTGAGACCTCAAAGTGTTTGCCGCTCCATTTGTATTTGACTACAAGCGGATTTTCTCTACCTGTCGAATCCGTATACCTCAGCACGAGGAGATCGTCCTGCGCGTCCAAATCTGCACTACCTGGTCCAAACAAGTTCGCTTCCAAAATCTTGGTATCCACCGTAGGCACGTTCAATTCGATCAATTTTCCATCGGTTCCTCTGGATAGAACCGACTGTACGTCGGGACCTGCAGTTCCGGTATTGCAACTCATTGCGACGACTATCGCTTGTGACCTGCCGTCATGGGTGAAGTCAACGGCGTCCAACTTGATTATGTGTATTTGGTCCATATTGTCGCCACACCCGCTCTGTTCAGCAATCCATTTCTCGACTTCGCTTTCTTCAATCCGCTGCTGCGCGAGTGCAGCGACAAACGCAACAATCAAGAGGATCAGTAGGGCTCCAATCTGGCGGATTCCGGTCATAGGATTCTCCTGCTTAATTGTCGCATCATGGCGCAAGTTGCCTGCCCGCCGTTGGTAGTGGGCTCCGGATCTCTTTCAGAGCCTTTACGCCTCTTTTATCGGTCTTTCATCGCGGCCGGTGGTTTCTGCTAGGTTGAACGTCGAGCTTCCGACGAGGGGTCATAACCCCTGTTGAACTGATTCGCCATGCTTCCATTCGCACTTGATCGGGCCTTCTTTCATGTAAGGCCGTGTCCACATTGGGGTCCTCAGTCTCAGTGTGGTGCTGCAATCTTTTCGTCGGCCTCTAAGAACCCGGGAAAAAGCACGCAGTCACCGTGAACACGGTTTATCCGTTATCTCAACCCAACTTCCTGCTTGTTTCGCGAAAACGACGTATTGCATCAGCTCGCTTGTGGAAGCGCTGATCCCGGAGACCATCCTATTTCGTTGTGCAAGGGGCGGTAGGTGTCGCCCGTGACCCAAAGCCGATGCAAAAGCACCGCGAGCTTGCGAGCCACGGCGACTATGGCCCGCATTCTTTCCGGCGCGTTCCGTCATTCGTGCTCCCCAACGCTTCAGGTCAGTGTCCGGCCCGAAGCGGCCTAGCAAGTACTGCGCACATTGGACCAGCAACGACCGAAGGCGCCGATTGCCGGCCTTATTGATCCGCAGTTGTTGATCGATATCGCCAGACTGGCGTCGGCGTGGCGTTGACCCCAGGTACGCGCCAACATCGCGGGAATACGCGAACCGGTTGGGGTCGCCAATGGTCAGCACATACTGAAGAGATGTGACCGGACCAACTCCGCTGATCTGGCGGAGCCGGCCTGTCTCCGGATACTTCTCCCGTGCCACGTGCTCAATCGCTTTATCAAATTGATATATCTGTTTGTTCAGATGCGAAATGGTTCTAAAAAAGGGAGCATGCTAGCCTTCAACTCCTCAGGGACAAGAAGCGAGCGGGCTCTCCGGCAAGGCCTTCGGCAGAGTGGAATGATTTCTTCTTTTTCGATTCTGACGCGGCCCTTGAAGGGCCGCTCTTCCACGGTCGCTTTCCGCGTCTCGACTCTGACCACGTGGTGACGCGGCCTTTGACGGGCTCCTCTTCCGCAGGGCTTACGCTTTCGGAATCTCACCACCGGTGGTGGCGCGGCTCTTCCACCGTCGCCAACGCTTCTGGGCTCATACCAGGGTAGATTCGCGGGGGCTTAGATTTTTTGGAGGCGTTGGACTTCGTGGACGCCGGGGATTTTGCGGAGGCCGGCGATGATGGTTTCCAGATGTTTCAGGTCGGCGATGTCGAGGACGACTTCGACGCTGGCCTGGCTGTTGGCGGTGCGCGCGGAGATATTTCGGATGTTGGATTTTGCATCGCCGATCACGCCGGTAATGTTCTTCAACATTCCGAAGCGGTCATCGCAATAGACCGTGAGTTTCACCGGATAAGCGGTTGGGGTGCTGTCGTCGCGCGCCCATTCGACATCGATCTTGCGCTCGGGCTCGTAAAGAAGGTTCGTAACGTTGGGACAACTGATGGAATGCACGGCCACGCCCTTGCCGCGGGTGATATATCCGACGATGCTTTCGCCGCGGATGGGATTACAACAGCGGGCGCGGTAGACGAGCATGTCTCCCTGACCACGGACGGTGATGGCGTTGTGATCGCCGAAGACACGGCGAACGACGCTGGTGAGCGCCCCCGGGTTCGAGGTGAAGCCTTCGGACTCGATATCGCCGGCAATTGAAGGAGTCGCGCCGGCGGGAAGAAGGCGGGCCAGCACCTGCCGCGCGGAATATTTTCCGTAGCCGATGCCCGACATCAAGTCTTCGGTCTTGCCCAAGCCGTAGGCATTGGCGACGCGGACCAGATCTTCGTCCTTGATGTCCTTGAGCGCGATGCGGTACTTGCGCGCTTCTTTTTCGATGAGCTTGCGGCCGATTTCGATGGCGCGTTCGCGCTGATGAACGTTGAGCCAGTGCTTGATCTTGTTGCGCGAGCGAGAAGACTTGACCAGGCCGAGCCAGTCGCGGCTGGGCTTGTGACCGGGTTGAGTAAGAATCTCGACGATGTCGCCGGAATGCAGCTTGTGGCGCAGCGGGACCATGCGTCCATTGACTTTGGCCCCGATGCAGGTGTGACCGACTTCGGTGTGAATGGTATAGGCGAAGTCGATGGGTGTGGCATCGCGCGGAAGGACGACAACTTTTCCTTTTGGGGTGAAGGTGTAGACCTCTTCCGGATAGAGATCGACTTTCAGGGTCGAGAGGAATTCGTTGGGATCGCTGACGTCGCGCTGCCATTCGACGACCTGGCGCAGCCACGCGAGGCGTTGCTCGTCCTGGGCGGAAACCGGGCCGTCTTTATATTTCCAATGGGCGGCGATGCCCTCTTCGGCCATCTTGTGCATCTCTTCGGTGCGGATCTGGATTTCGAAGGGAGTGCCATCCTCGGTGATGACGGAGGTGTGCAGCGACTGATAAAAATTCGGTCGCGGCATGGCAATGAAATCCTTGATGCGTCCGGGGACGGGTTTCCAGAGATTGTGAATGATGCCAAGCACGGCGTAGCAATCCTGCAGGGAGCGCGTGATGACGCGCATGGCGTAGAGATCGTAGACCTGATCGACGGAGATGCGCTGGCGCTGCAGCTTCTTGTGGATGCTGTAGACGCGCTTGATGCGGCTTTCGACGCGCGCTTGAATTCCGGCTTCCTTGAGCTTGTCGGTAATGATGCCCTGCATTTTCGACAGGAAAACTTCTCCCTGTTTGCGGCGGGCGTTGACGGCCTTCTCGACCTGCTCGTAGCCGGTGGGATCGAGGAAGCGGAAGCCAAGATCCTCGAGTTCGCCGCGGATTTTGCCCATGCCAAGGCGATGGGCGATGGGAGCGTAGATGTCGAGCGTCTCTTCGGCGATTTTGTGCTGGCGGTCGGGCTGAAGGTGCTCGAGGGTGCGCATGTTGTGCAGGCGGTCGGCGAGCTTGATCAAGACGACGCGAATATCGTCAACCATCGCGAGCATCATCTTGCGAAGGTTCTCGGCCTGCTGCTCTTCGCGGGTAGCAAAGTCGATTTTGCTGATCTTGGTGACGCCTTCGACGATGTGCGCGACCTGCTCACCGAATTCTTTGCTGATGTCCTGAATGGTGACGGAGGTGTCTTCGACGGAATCGTGCAGCAGTCCGGCGGCGACGGCGACCGGGTCCATCTTCATTTCGGCGAGGACGAGTGCGACTTCGAGCGGGTGGACCAGGTATGGCTCGCCGGAGGCCCGCGTCTGTCCGTCATGATGCTTGAGGGAGTAGTCGTAGGCTTTCTTGATGATGGTCAGATCGTCTTGCGGACGGCTCTGCTGCATCTGCTTCATCAAGTCGCGGAACTTGGTGAGCGTGAGGGCAGTGGTAGCGATCTGTTGGCGCAAGCTCGCCATGGAGGATTATAGCCCGCGAACAAGCCGGGATAGCAGGAGAGAGACCGGTTCCAGGAGTGCGGGGGCCAGGACCATTATAGCTTCCAAAGCGGCGATGATGGCCGGAGGCGGCGGGTGTGGATTCCGCGCGTTTTCAAAAAGCATGGCGACTTTTGCTTGAGAAGAAAGTTCGCCGGACATTCATTGCCGGAGATTCCGGCTTTCAGGCGAGTTGTTTGCTAGAGTGAGGGTTGATGCTGAACCTTAGTGGAGCCCGGATTCTGGTGAGCGGAGCGTCGGGACCGATCGGCGCGGCATTGCTTCCTTCCCTGAAATCGAGTGGAGCGCGCGTGACTCGTCTGGCGCGCAAGGGCGCGAAATATGCGGCGGCGGACGAGCAGCAGATTCCGTGGGACCCGGTGGAGGCGCTGTCTCCGGAAGCGGTCTCGGGATTCGACGCGGTGATTCACCTGGCGGGCGAGAGCATTGTTGGCCGGTGGACCGAGGAGAAGAAGCGGGCGATCCGGGACAGCCGGGTGAAGGGTACGGGAAACCTGTCGCGGGCACTGGCGCAGGCGAAGCAGAAGCCGGCAGTGTTCATCAGCAGCTCGGCGATCGGATATTACGGGGAACGCGGCGATGAAGTGCTGAACGAACAAAGCGCTCCGGGGCGCGGATTCCTGGCGGACGTTTGCGCGGAGTGGGAAGCGGCGACGAAACCGGCGAGCGATGCGGGGATCCGAACGGTGTTGATCCGGACCGGGGTGGTGCTGAGTCCGAAGGGCGGAGCGCTGGGGAAGATGCTGACGCCCTTCAAACTTGGCGTAGGCGGCAGGATTGGAAGCGGACGCCAGTGGATGAGCTGGATTGACGTCGAGGATATGGCCGGAGGGATCCAATTTGTGTTGCAGAATGAATTGGTGCGGGGACCGGTGAATATGGCGGCTCCGCATCCGGCAACGAACGCGGAGTTTACCAAGACGCTGGCGCGGGTGCTCTCACGGCCGGCGATCTTTCCGGTTCCGGCAATCGCGGTGAAATTGGCATTCGGCGAAATGGGAGAGACGGCACTGCTGGGCAGCCAGCGGGTGGAACCAATACGGCTTCTCGAGAGCGGATATAAATTCCGGTTCAGCGAACTGGAACCGTCGCTACGGCACGTCATTGAGCGTTAAGGCATCTCGTCACCGACCGGTGTGATCCTAATCACAGTCTCATAAAGATAGGTCTGCCAGATTACTTCCAGAGAGTGCGAAGTATGAGGAAGAGGCTTATCGCGGGGCTGGTAGCAATCTCAAGCGTGTGTTGGAGCATGGCTCCGGCAATCGCCTCTCCCATGGTATTGATCGCGGGGCGCAGGGGCGCAGCACATCATTCTTGTTGTGCGCGTGGGCAAGGCCGGGGGTTGGAGATCGTGACGCAACCAACGGCGAAAATGCCATGCGGGGGACAGCGGCCTTGCTGCAGGCAACAGGCGCCGGATCGGTCTTCAGCTCTGCCGATGGCGAGAGAGGATGCCCAGCCGGACGCGAGCCAGCTTTGCTTGATGTCGGAACCGATGAGGCGCGGGAGTTCCGGTGTCACCGCGGCGAGCGGTGGAAGGCGATGGGCGTCTGAGTGTTTAGAGTCAAGAAGCAGAATCCTGCGAATCTGAGTTAGCGTTCCTCCACAGCTGCGTTCCCGAAAAAATACAAATTCATCCGACGGGTGCGAACCCGGGTCGAAATCATTCTGAGGAGATTCCATTTATGAAGCACAAGATATTTGCATTCATTCTGGCTATGACGGTGGCATCGTTTGCGCAAACTGCAACCCAGCCGGCAGCTTCTGCACCCACGCCGGGCACGGAGAATAAGGCGAAATGCGCGTGCTGCGAGAAGATGGCCTCTGCAAAAGACGGGCAGTCGATGTGCATGCGGCATGGAAACGGCGAGGCGAAGGACATGGCTTCGTGCTGCAAGGGCATGGAAGATGCGTCCTGCTGCGGGAAAGATGCGAAATCCTGCATGAGAGGCGAGAAGAAGGGCGCTTCGTGCTGCGAGGATGGATGCGACGGAAAGGACAAAGCGGCGTGCTGCGAGCGAAAAGCGGCGAAGAGCTGCTGCAAGGGATGTTGCGGGTCGAGCAAAAACGAGAAGCCAGCGTAACTGCTTCAGTTTGGAAGAGCCCCGGCGCATGCTGGGGCTTTTTTCGTGGAGCTACTGCTGGTTGGGACGATTCATTTCTTCCTGGAGCTTTTGGAGGAGCAGCTCGCGCTGCTCGGTGGAAAGTTCGCGCTGCAGTTCTTCAAGGGCGAGGGCGACGATGTGGTAATGATGCGCGCCAGCAAACTTGGGGTCTTTGGTGATGTCGAGCCAGAGCTTGTGCATGAGCTCGACATCCTGAGCGCGCATGCGAGGGGTGTGAGGACCGAGCGCGTATTCGCGAACCGCACCGTCGGGGGCGAAGACTTCCAGGGTCAGGCGGGGCCGGGGTTCCGGGAGACGCTCCCAGGCATCACCGGTGAGTTTTGCCTGCTCGTCGGCGGTGAGTTTGTTGGAGAGTCCGCAAACGACGCGGGTGGAATCGAGGCGTTGGGCGGTCACCATGATGGACTCGAAAACGTCGGTAGCTGGGACCACGAGCAGCGAGATGGGTTTGCCTTCCTTTTCGGCGACGGCGACGGCGGCGGTAAACAGTTCCTGCTCGTAGTGATCGAAGACCTGGCTGGCTTCGAAGACGGTGCTTCCGCTGAAGCTGTGCTCGCGATGGTAGAGGCGGGCGCTCATGACGACGACGTCCTGCTTATTGGTATTGGTATGGCTGAGGATGTGGCGCAGGTAGTAGAGGTTGCGGGGATCGCGCACGGCGACCAGAACGTTGCCGGGGTGAACGCCCATGGCTCCGCTGCCGAGTTCCTGATTGCCGTAGACGCGGAATTGGTCGAGATTTTCAGGGCGGCCTTGGCGCTCGCGAGCGACGCGGCGCTCGGAATAGGTGAAGATCGCGAAGAAAAGAGCGCTGAACGCGACGCCGCCGATGGTGGCCTGCTTTTTCGTGAGAAGGTTGATGATGGCGGTGGTGAACAGGATCGCCGAGACGATGATGACGCCGACGGGAATTTCGCGTTTCCCGAAGGTGATGTTGCCGGGAACCTTCCAGAGGCGGCCGCCCGGCTCTTTGCGCCGGAGAACGAGGACGGCCAGCGACATCATGGCGAAGCTCCAGATGACGCCAAAAGCGTAAAGGCCGGCGAGGGTGAACACATTGCCCTTGGTCAGAATGATGGTAAGAAGTTGCAGGCCGACGATGAGGTTGATGATGCGGTAGCTGGTTCCAAAGCGGGTATGCGGCTTCTGAAACGCGGAGGTCAGGACGCCGTCTTCCGCGACACGATTCAACACGCCGTTGGCACCCACAATCGAGGTGTTTTGAGCGCCGGAGAGGATGAGCACCCCCACGAGCACAACGAAGCCGTGAAAGATGAGCTTCACCCATTCGGGACCGACGAGGTACACTGCGAGGCCGCCGATGAGATTTCCGAAATAGGCGGGCCTCACGCTGTCGGGGATGATCATCACGGCGAAGAAAGACACCAGCGAGGTGAAAAGCAGGCTGTAGACGAAGATCACCAATCCTGTCTTTTCGAGATTCTTCAGCTTGGGGTGGGCAATCTCGCGATTCACCTGGGCCAAGGTTTCCTCACCGCTCATAGCGAGCACGGAGTGACCGAAGCCGACGAACATGATGATGAAGGTGAGGAGGGCGGAACCCTGTTTCAGAGTGGGGATGGAGGTGTTGGCGAGCCAGCCCAAAGACTCGCTATTCAGCGGAACCATGCCGGGGTGGAAAGGGCTCGGCGGCAGCTGAATCGCCGGCACCCGCAGGACTGTAACCGTGCACCAGATGATCAGGATCACGACCATGACGGTGGTGATGATCATGATCTGGACGGCTTTCTGGCTGGATTCGTGGATCCCCTGGGTGTTCTTCCACCAGAAGTAGATTGCGACCAGTGCCCCGAATGAGGCGGCGAATGAGTTCTCCGGAAAATGGGCGAAAGGGTGGCCCATATAACGGGCAAGGTCTTCGATGAAGCCGGCGAGGTATTGGCCGGCGACCACGGCGCTGATGGGGCCGGTGAGAACGTAGTCGAACAGCAGCGCAGAAACCGAGAACTTGGCGAGAGTTCCGCCCATGGCCTCTTTGACGACCTTGTAGACGCCGCCGCGGGTGAACATGCTGCTGGATTCGATATACAGGGCTCGAACCGCGTAGCTGAACAGCATGACGGCGAGGATGAACCAGGGAGCGCTTTTACCGATGACTTTTTCGGCGTCTCCGCCGGCGTAATAGGCGGAGGAAGCGAGGTCGGAGAGGACGATGGCAGCCGCCCGCCAGAACGAGATAAAGGTCAACATCACCGTGGTGGCGACGAAAACCTTTACAGCGGGCCTGGTACCTTCTGTGGATGTTGCCATTGCCTACAATTGCGCCAAAACGTTATTGGGCGAACCTAGAAGATAGCACAGGCCGCCGGGAGGCGGGCTCAGGCGGTCCCCTAGTCGGGGAGATTATCGGGACGTCGAGAGGGTCGGAGTGGATGGAAAGAGAGTCACTTCTGTTTTTGTTCAGCGATCCATTGATTGGTGCGAGCGTCGAGCAAGTCGAGCGGAAGAGTTCCGCCGCTGAGCATCTCGTCATGGAACTTGCGGATATCGAACTTGGGGCCTAATTCGGTGCGGGCGCGGTCGCGCAGCTCGCGGAACTTAAGCTGGCCAAGTTTATAGCTCAGGGCCTGGGCGGGCCAGGAGATGTAGCGGTCGGTTTCAGACTGGATGGTAGGCTCATCCACCGCGCCGGATTTTCGGAAGAAGTCCACGACCTGATCGCGGCTCCAACCTTTGGCATGGATTCCGGTATCGACGACCAGACGCACGGCGCGGAACAACTCCGACGACAGGCGGCCGTAATCGGAGACGGGATCCTGATAAAAGCCGACTTCCTTGCCCAGTTGCTCCGCATAGAGAGCCCATCCCTCGGTATAGGCATTGAATCCCAGGCCGTGAAGCCGGAACTTTGGCAAGCCATCGAGTTGCTGCTGGACGGAGAGCTGAAGGTGATGGCCAGGAACGCCCTCGTGATAGGCGATGGCTTCGTCGTCGATGAGCGAGCGTTTAGCAAAGTCGGAGGTAGCGACTACGACCCGGCCGGGACGCTTACCGTCGGGAGTGCCGATCACGTAGTGGGTGGCTGCGCCGGCATTGAAGTCGGGAATGGCTTCGACGGTAACGGGAGACTTGGGGAGGAAAGTGAACAAGTCTGGCAATTTCGCCTGCATTTGAGAGATGTAGTGGCGGAAATCGTCGAGAATCTGGTCGGAGGATGTGGGGATGTACTTGGGATTGGTTTTGAGGGAGGCGCGGAATGATGCGAGGTCGGCAAATCCTTCTTTCTTTGCGATGGCGGTCATCTCGGCTTCGATACGATCGATTTCGCGAAGGCCGAGCTGGTGAATTTCGTGGGGTGACATGTGGGTGGTGGTGCGCCCGTAGATGTCGTTTTCGTAGCGTTTCTGGCCGTCGG
>JASLEQ010000554.1 GCA_030151135.1 Candidatus Sulfotelmatobacter sp.
AGCAACCGGTGCGAAGAGAAAAGGTAGAAAGCTCCGACGGCACATACGAATGCGAGCGAGGCGAGTTTGGCCACGGTGAAGAATGTGCTGACATTCGCTCCGGCTTTGACTCCGCGAACGTTGATGGCGGCGAGAATCCCAAGAAGGAGGGTGAGCACGATCAACCTGCCCACGGTCGAAGTGGCTCGAGGCCAAAATTCTCCGAGATAGGTTACGAAGAGGTTGGCATTAGCGGCGCACGCTGTAAGTCGGACAAACCAGACGAGCCACGCAACTTGAATACCCATGAAGCGCCCGAAAGCGGCTTGCGCGTAGAGATAAGGTCCGCCGGTCTGAGTGAAGCGGGAAGCGACTTCGGAGAAACAAGCCATAATGATCGCTACGGCGAGAGCCGCCAGGAGGATCGCGGCGATGCTCGCTCGTCCCACGAGGCTTGCCAGCAGCGAAGGCAATCCGAATACCCCGCTTCCGATGATGCAGTTTACGATGAGGGCCGCGAGGCTCCAGCGACCGAGGACGCGAGCCAGGCCTTCGCTGGAGGTGCGGACATGAAGGGATTCCGTCACGGCGAGTTTGTATCACAGATTGATTCGGGCATTGAAATCATGAACCATGAAGGGCACGGACGATCATGGAGAAAGATCCTACGGATGACGTTGGAACAAGTGTTGGGTGCACTTACGTCGGCGTAGAAAACCCCGCTGAGGGAAGAAGCATTCTCTGCTCGCGCGCAATGCCGGGCTGAGTCCCTGTCGAGCCCCGCAAATTAGGGCTTTTCAGCGGGGTAACCATTACGCGGACGAAAGTAATGCCAAGAATTACGAAAGCGCATGCCCGTGGGACATCTACTCGGTGGAGGGTGTCAATGAGATGTTTGACTGGCAAGGCGAGATGGCATCGAACGACATGGACGATTTACATCTTCGAATCGCGCGCGTGACAGAAGACCTGCGCAAGATCCAGCAGGACCTGAACTGCGCCGCAATGCAGGCTCCCAGCGATCCTGAGTTGATGGAAGCGCTGAACTCGCTGGCGGAGACCGAGCCGATTGAAACTCTCCGGGTGGCACTGGACCAGATGCGTCACTTTCTGTGGTTCTATGCGCAAGTGATGAACAACGAACCAGAGTTCGGAGACAAGTTGCGGCAGTGTTCGGCTTCGAAGGCCAGCACCGACGAAGCGAGGACCGCAGGGAAATCTTTTCTGGATCAGCTCTCCCGAGCGGACGAGATGGTGCTGCTGCATCATCTCGCTGAAGCAAAGCGACGAAAACCGAACTAACTACGCGCCGCGCCCGGCGACGATCGTTTTTAACACTTCTCCGGTAGAACTTAGAACTATAAAGTCAGCGACTGCTCCGGCCTTCAATGCGCCACGGGAAGCGGTCATGCCTACGGCGTGAGCGGCATTCAAAGTCGCCGCACGGACGGCCTGGCGTAAACTCCACTCGGAAAATTTCGTTACGTTGCGGACGGCGCGATCCATGGTGAGGACGCTACCGGCAAGGCTGTCATTGGCCGTGCACTTGCCGTCTTTGACTTCGACCTCGATGGGTCCGAGTTGATAGCGACCATCGGGCATGCCCGTAGCAGAAATAGAGTCGGTGATGAGGACGGCACGTTCGTGACCCTTAGCGTGCAGGAAGACTTTGACGACCTCGGGTGAGACGTGGATGCCGTCGGCAATGAGGTCCGCGGTGATGCTGTCGTCACTGAGAACTTCGCCGAGGATTCCGGGCTCGCGATGATCAAGCGGACGCATGGCGTTGAAGGTATGAGTAGCATGGCGCGCGCCAGCTTTCACGGCCTGCTGAGCGATTGGGAGTTCGGCGTCGGAGTGGCCAATACTGACGCAAACATTTCGACGCGCTGCCTCGGCGATGACGTCCATCGCGCCGGGCATTTCTGGAGCGATGGTCATCATGCGAACCTGGCCGCGGGCGGCTTGCCACAGGCGATCGAAGATCTGAACCGTGGGCGAGACGAGATACTCGGGAGGGTGCACGCCGCGGCGCTTGTGGCTGAGAAAAGGTCCTTCGAGGTGAATTCCAAGGGGACGCGCCTGGACGGGAGAATTGCCGTTTGTGGGCGGCACTTCGATGGCATTGGCGAGGCGGTCGAGCGCCGCACAGGTCGCATCGAGCGGTGCGGCAACTGTGGTCGGCAAGTATCCGGTGACGCCGTGCGTGGTCAGGAAGTGGCCGAGCTTCGGAAGTTCTTCCGGAGTGGCGCGCATCACGTCGAGGCCAGCGCCACCATGCATGTGGATGTCGAAAAATCCGGGCGCGAGAACTGCGTCACCGAAGTCGATGATTGTGCCCGCGGGAGTTTCACGGCTGGAACGTGAAGAAAGGTCAAAGATGTGACCGTCTTCGACGACTAGTAGAGGATTAAAAATTTCATCGAGTGGGGTGAATAGTCGAGCAGCGGTGAATATCGTTCTCATAAAGGATGTCACGTATGACCGATTATCGTAGTCTTCCATCAGGGTTCAGACAACCTTCAGGGCGGTAAAATGCGGCTGGGAGCGCACTCGCACGGGGTCGGTTCTTCGGAGTTGAGGATCAAGTCCCTGGAGATCCGTGCTGAACTCGTCCTCGGTATTTGCGGCATCAAGAACGCCGATGAGCGGCTGGTGCGAAGCGGGGGCAGGCACGCAGAATGCTATAATCGCATTGGTTATTTCTGCCTTGGACGCATCGAAGTTCCACTGGCGTCCGCCAAGTCGGGGAGTGGCTCAGCCTGGTAGAGCACCTGGTTCGGGACCAGGGGGTCGGAGGTTCAAATCCTCTCTCCCCGACCAATCTTTTCAA
>JASLEQ010000602.1 GCA_030151135.1 Candidatus Sulfotelmatobacter sp.
CAATAGTCGTCTACAAATTGGAGTGCCTCGCCATCAAGTTCACTCAGGCCGAGCACCCGAACACCGTTTTCGGCAAGCGCGGGACGCAGGCGTTCGTTCCAGCATTCGTACTGGTCATCCACGAATTCGTGAGTGAGCTTGCTAAGGATGTCGCGTTTGGCGCTAAGCGTCAGGCCATCCGGCCCCGCTTCGTTGTAGCCATCCTCAATCTGCTGCACCATCGCGGCCAGACGGATCTCAAAAAATTCGTCGAGATTGCTGGCGGAGATTGAGAGAAACTTGAGCCTTTCGAGCAGAGGATTGTCCTGATCCAAGGCTTCTTCAAGAACACGGCGATTGAACGCGAGCCACGATGTGTCGCGATTGAGAAAATATTGGGGATTATCCAGTGAAGTACGGACCATAGCACGCGCTTGAATCGAACCGCTGGTTCAGGATGACTTCCGCAAGAGAACCCATCGAGCTGAAACTGGCAGACGCGGGAAAGCCAGTATAGAACATTCCGCTGCTGCCTGCTCTTTCCGCGAAACAAAGCGTCGAAAACAGCAACCGGCACCGGCAGGTTTTGCCTGCGCAGTGCCGGGCCGTTCTACGTGTTATCCGACCGTAAGTCCTTTCGCAGCTTGGTTATGGCAAGTAGTAGCGGAAGGAGCTAAACACCATATTGTCGATTCCGTGCGGCTCAATACCGGTCGCGCCGGACCATGCGTTACGAGTCACATAGGAATACTGGAGTCCCCACTGCAGCCGGCCCTTGGGACCGGAGTAGAAGCGGTGCCAGAATCCAGCGGTACCTTCGACGAGCACCCGGGTATCGGACGTGCACTTGGAAAGTCCTCCAGGGAGGAAACCGCCATTATTCGATGGACCCGTTTCGGTGTAGCAACCCGAGTTGTTGAAGAACGGAGAACCATAGCCCACGGTCGCCTTGAGAACGGGATCGTAGGTGGCATCGCGGCCAGCATACTCTGCACCGGCGTTGAGGTAGATATCGACCTTAGAAGCATGCCACTCCAAAGTGGTGAGGCCCTGCAGACTCTTAATCAGGCCCAGCGTGCCGTCAGCGTGAACTGTTGCATCCGAAAGGCCGGCGCTTCCGTAGCGTCCCACGCCACTGCCGCCAAATCCGTGCAATCCGAAATCAAGCTTCTTATTGACGAAAGACCAGCGGACGTTGGCACCGGCTCCGCCGCCATTCACCGAAGCGTTGTAAGCGCCAAGGGCGTTGGGGCCGGCAGTGGATGAACCGAGGCAAGTCGCCGTAGCTGAGACGTCTTCGCAAGGGAATACGCGGTCGCGGAAGCGGGTGTATACCCCGAAAATCTCGTAGTGTCCGAAGCCGGGCTCAAATACAAGTTTGCCGACCAAGTCCGGAGAAGGATTGAACGCGTAACTTGCCGCCGGCGAGCAAGTAGTGACCGGAGCTCCGGAACTGTTCAGGCTCGTGCTGCACGTCGTGATCGCACCATTGTAGAGACCACCACCCGCACCCGCAGAGCCGACCAGGAAATTCGATGCATTGCCGTGGGTAGTTAAGGTCGCTTGCGGATTCTCCACGGAGAATGCGAGCCACACTTTGTTGTCAATCGCTTTGGCAACGCGGAATCCGTATTGCCGGGCCCAGCTGAAGCCGACGGTATACTGGGCATCGATTGTCATGGGCAGGGCTTCCGTGCGGTTGTCGACGCCATGCTTCGTCTCGGTAACGAGACTCCACATCTGGCCACCGGTGAAGGACCACCCATCGTCGAGAGCGGCCTGTCCCCAAGCCTGGCGTTGACGAAGCGAGTAGCTATTGCTCTGGTTGTTGTTGGAAGTCACAGCAGCCGACAAGAAGTCCGCTTCCACGTAGCCGGAGAGCTTGGCGCTCGCCAGCCGTCCTTCCGCCAACATCGAAACTCGGGACTGACGCCCCGATCCAAAGAATTCGGATATGGCGCTTTGGGAGGCTCCCGGCATTGTAATGGAGTTGAAGGGCGTATTAATGTCTGCGCCCAGCGCTCGCGAACGGCGCACAGTTTCTGCCGCGAGGAAGCCGCCGGGAGTGATGGTGATCCCTTTCACATGAATCGCCGTGGGGGGCTCTGAAAGTTTCTTCTGGGTCTCCTGGATGGATACGACGGTATTCGTCATATTGGTCTTGAGATCGGTGACGTCGCCTTTGAGGTCAGTGACCGTCTGCTGCTGCTGTGAAGCAGCCGCTTGCGCGGCATCAGCCTTGCTGGCCGCGTCGGCAGCAGAGGACTGCGCCTGCTGCACGGCCTGGTCTCTGTGTTGGAGTTCATCGCGCAGCTGCTGAATTTGCTGCTGCTGTTGAGCCAGCGCAGCCTGCTGCGACGCAAGAGCATCTTTCAACGCCTGAACATCGGCGGCGGTGATGGCTGCCGAGGCTCTCTTTTTAGTGGGCTTGGACGAGGTTGTGGTTTGGGCCAGCAATCCTGTCGTTAGCAGTAAAATTCCGCACCACATCCGCACAGACTTCATTATTTCTCTCCTTATTTTGCCGAGGAGCGTAATGCCATTGCTCTCGGTGATCATCAGTGAACTTGTTTAATGGCTTCTTTCACTTTTTCAACCACATTCTGCGGAAGGGGTGCGTAGGCGAGAGCAGCGGTCATCGGCTGGCCGTCGGTCACCATCCAGTTCAGGAATTCATTCAGGATTTTTCCTTTAGCAGAATCTTTTGATTGAGCCGGAATCAAGAGCCACGTGAAGCTGGAGATCGGATAAGCATCTTTGCCGGGAGCGTTCGTGATCGAGACGCGGAAGTCCGCAGGCATTTTGGGCGCGGATGCGGCTGCAGCGGTCACGCTATCGAGCGACGCCTTGATAAAAGCGCCGGAGGAATTACGAATGACTCCGTACGGGATTTTGTTCTGGATGGCATAGATCAGTTCGACGTATCCGATCGAACCGGAGAGCTGGCGAATCAATCCAGCGACGCCCTCGTTCCCTTTGCCGCCCATACCAATGGGCCATTTGACGGAAGTGTCGCTTCCTACCTGGCTTTTCCACTCGGGGCTGACCTTCGAAAGGTAATCGGTCCAGATGAAGCTTGTTCCACTGCCATCGGAGCGATGCACCACGATAATGTTGGCATCGGGAAGATTGACTCCCGGGTTCACCGAACTGATGGCCTTATCATTCCACTTGGAAATTTTGCCGAGGAAGATTTCCGCCAAAGCATCGGGAGTAAATTTAATTTCCGCGTTGACTCCGGGGATGTTGTAGGCAGGAACGACTGCTCCGAGCACGGTGGGAATATTCAGGATCTTGAATTTCGCATCCTGCAGCTGTTTGTCAGTCATTGGCATGTCGCTCGCGCCGAAATCGACGGTGCCTGCGGTGACCTGACGGATTCCGCCGCCGCTACCGATGGGCTGGTAGTTGATCTGAACTCCTGGATGAGCCTTGCCATACTCACTGAACCACTTGGAATACATCGGATTTGGGAAGGTGGCGCCTGCTCCGTTGAGTGTGGTTTGGGCC
>JASLEQ010000643.1 GCA_030151135.1 Candidatus Sulfotelmatobacter sp.
ACAACATCCAATCCCAAAAAACTCACCAGCCTTTCCACCGAGGCCGACAACGCCAAGTGGGCACCTGATTCGAAGTCGATCGTCTTCACCTCCGACGTCTATCCCGATTGCCCGGCCATCACCTCTGACGGCGCAGGCGACAAGTGCAATGCCGACCGCGACAAAACAAAAGCCGACAGCAAGGTCAAGGCACAGATCTTCACCAGCCTGATGTACCGCCACTGGAATCACTTCAACACCGACAAGCGCACGCACCTCTTCCTCGTCAACGTGGCCAGCGGCGCCGTGCGTGACCTTGTGCCGAACCATCCCAAAGACGTGCCGCCCGACTATCCGACCGATCCGCTTGGCTGCGGCTGCGCCTTCTCGCCCGATGCGAAGGAACTCGCGCTGGTGATGAAGGAAGTGCCCGAGGAGGCAACGAGCACCAACTCCGACATCTACACCCTCGACCTCACCAATCCAAACGCCAAGCCGGTGAAGGTGAGCACGAGTGAGGGCGGCGATATGAGTCCGGCCTACTCGCCGGATGGGAAGTATCTGGCGTGGCGCTCGCAGGCCTGCGCCGGCTACGAAGGCGACAAGTTCCGTCTGCTCCTCTACGACCGCGCAACGAAGATCGAGAAGGATTTGCTTGAAGACTTTAAATTTGATAACTGGGTCGACGAGTTCGCGTGGGACGGTCCCGAGGCAGTTCTGTTCGTCTCTGGCGAAAAGGGCGAAACCGTGTTTTATCGGACTAACGTCACTGGCGACGATCTCCACCGATACGGAAAAGCAGCGGGCGAATGGAGTAGCCCAAAAATGATTGACATGAACGGGACGCCGTTCATAGTCGGCACGTTAGTTCGGGTTGACCTTCCAGCTGAAGTCGCTCTCGGGAATGTCTTCGAGATGGACGACGCCACAGTCAAGGTTCACGCCCTGGCCAACGGCCCAGCTGAGAACGTAACCTCCAAGACCTACGAGCCCCAACAACTCACCCACCTCAACGACACCCTCCTCGCCCAACTCGACCTGCCCAAGATGGAATCCTTCTGGTTCCCCGCCGCCGACGGCACCAAGGTCCAGGGCTTTCTCATCAGGCCCCCCGCCTTCGACCCCAACAAGAAATATCCCGTAAAGTTCCTAATCCACGGCGGCCCCCAAGGCGCCTGGGGAGACGACTGGTCCTACCGCTGGAATCCCGAACTCTTCGCCGCGAACGGATACGTGGTCATCATGATCAACTTCCACGGCTCAACCGGATACGGACAGAAGTTCATTGACGCCATCAACGGCGACTGGGGCGGAGCTCCCTTCGACGACCTGATGGCGGGCCTCGACTATGCCGAGAAGGCGTATCCGTTCATCGACAAGAACAGCGAGTGCGCGCTCGGCGCCAGCTATGGCGGATACATGGCCAACTGGATCCTCGGCCACACCGACCGCTTCAAGTGCATCGTGACCCACGACGGCATGTTCAACGCTGAGTCCGCCTGGGGCACCACCGAAGAACTCTGGTTCAATAACTGGGAGTTCAAAGGCGCTCCCTACGAAAATCGTGAGAGTTACATTTTGTGGTCGCCGCACCAGTATGCGAAGAATTTTAAAACGCCAACCCTCGTCATCCACGGACAGCGCGACTATCGCCTGGACGTCAGCGAAGGCCTGCAATTGTTCACGACACTACAAATGGAAGGTGTCCCCTCAGAAATGCTTTACTTCCCCGACGAAGGCCACTGGGTTATGAAGCCGCAAAATTCACAGCTCTGGTACAAGACGGTAAACGATTGGGTCGATCGCTGGACAAAATAACCCCACCGTCCGTGTGGCGCGGGCGCCCCCGCCCGCGTTCGTCCCAGAGGGACGATTGCCGATATCCCGCCAATTCCGCTGGCGGGGAATCTGCCTTTACCCGAACCACGCGCCGGAGGTTCGCCTGAACCCCCACGCCTGAATCACATAGATACTCCGGCTCACCGCATCCCGCCCCTCCTGTACCAACCGCAACGGATGTCTCGCTGGCGTGGCCTCATTCCCTGGTGATCCTGTTCCGCTCTATGGCAGCACTTGTAGCGGAAAATCCAGCATCCCTCCCGCTCCATCCGTGACTGCTACGTCAACTTCGAATGGCGGACTGAAACCACTGCTTGGCGGAACAATGCTGGCCAAACCATTGACGTCTGTCGTAGTGCTGTTTTGCAGGACTTCGAGAATCACGGGCATCCCCGAGTCGCCGCCGTTTCCGGATCCCTGCGGCCGCAATACCGTCGTCAAGAAACTAAGCGGCGCGCCCATTACTGGATCGAAACCCGCATCCGTCACTCGCACCACCACCGGCTGAAACGCCGGTCCAGTTGAGATCTGCCCTTGCCCGGCCACTGGACGCAAGACCTGTTGCCCCAGTGGAACTACGTACGCGTTAAATGGAGCGCAAGGCGAAGACGATGCCACACACGCTACAACTTCCACCTGCGACAAAATCTGGCTCACCGTCAGGGACACGGTCGCGTAGCCGTTCACGTTCGTCTGCGCCGTCCCCGCGCTCAGAGACCCTGTTCCATATGCCAACACGAAACTCACCTGGGCATTGCTTTGTGGCGACCCGTTGCTCAACACGCGTGCGGTAATTGGCAGGCTCAGGGTTGCGCCTTGCGACGTCCACACATTCGCCGTCGTCAATCCAATATCGGTTGTGTGCTCAATCGCATTCAGCGCAACGCTCACCGATTTCACGGGACTGTACACGCCCGGTGCAAGCGTCCCTGTGATCGTCACTACGCCGCTGGCCGTCGGTGTCGCCCACGTCGAGGCGTTTCCCCCTTCATCCGTGCTGACCGAGCATACGGATGCCCCGCCGCACGCCGAAAGCTGTACGGTACCCGGGGCACTCCATCCCACCGTGGCGCCCGGCACCGGAGTTACTCCGTCGGAAGTGACGACTCGCACGCTGATCGGAATTATCGACGGTACTCCCACGGTCACCGGCGGGCCCGACCCTGAAATCGACAGGATCTTGTCGGTCGATGCTGCTCCGTAGGTTAGGGCGCCGCTTATAGACGTCGAGGCTCCGCTCACCGGATCGCTGATCGCAATATTCTGCGTGCCATCGGGATGCGGCGACGCCGCCAGTGTCATTTGCGTAGCGCTCACCGCCAGCTGCGTAGCGCTCGTTGCTCCAATTGCGGCTGCCATGCCCGTCCCGAATCCTGTTCCTTGCACTACAATCGGCGCGCCAGTCACGGGAATACGCGCCGGGGAGATCGAGTCGGCGTAGAGCAAGTGCGCATGAAAATGATAATCCGGCCGCCCGTCTCCTCTCACATCCGAAATTCCGACCAGGAAGTTGCCCGACGCATTGAATACCGCATCCAGTCGCGTCATCCCAAATGGCAGCTGGTTGAACGGGGATGAGGTATACGCCGGAGGCGCGGTTCCGGGCAAATCCCCCGCAGGCCAGATTCCGACTACCGGCTGCGTCTTCGCTTCAGTGGCCGCTCCCGTCTGGTCCAGTGCAGTCACAGCGATCGACATGGTCCGGTTCGCTTGCGCCGCTAACAAAAAATACTGCACGTCTCCGGGGTGGTTGAACGATGAATCCCAGTCCCCACTCTGGGGCAAAGCCGCGGGAGACGTCCATGACGACGTCGGCTCCGGCAAGGCCTCTGCGCTGCCGCTCATCAGGATGTCTTGCTCCAGATCTCCTCCCGCACTGACCGTCACAACCATGGGCGAAATGCTTCCTGAGGGCGCAACCGGACCCGGCGCGTACGGTCCCACCCCCTCCGACCAGATCGGATCCAGCCCCTCTACGCTCAGTTGATATTGCGCGCCAGTCCCCGGCGGCTCGAGACCCGCGAGATCGAAGAATCCTTCCACGCTTGGATCCGTCGATCCCCAATCTGAAAACGGGTTTCCAAACACATCCGCCATTCCCGTAATCGGGTTGCCCTCGTTTCCGCTGAACAGAAATCCCGACACCGACGACATCGAATATCGATCGGAAGGTTCTCCCGTGCCCGGATCGATCCACCGCGCTACAACATTCGCTCCCTGCATCGGGCTGGTGCGGTTTCCGTTCGCATCCGTGAAGTAGACCGACCCGTGAATCCGCGCGGTCGTCGATGAAAAAATCTGCTTGCCGTAATACCCCGAAATGTTTTGTGCGGTCACCGGATACAGCCGCGATACCGCCGCTGCATCGTCCATCGATAATTGATAAGGATTCGCATAGCACAGCGTGATCGGCACGCAGTTATATAAATCCATGTAATGCATCACGGGGAAGCCGGCATAGTCATCGCTCGTGGGGTGCGGCTTGCCCGTCTGCACGTTCAGGTTTAGCTGCGACCAGCCCACCCCGAGCACATTCCCGATCACCCGCACCAGGCGGTACTCCACGTCATTCAATTGCGACGATTGTTGGGCGCACTGCCCATTCACTACGATCAGAGCATGCTGGTAGGAAGCGAATGTGCCGTAATTGTCGTCGCCTCCGAATACCGCATTGGAGAAGCATTCGCTCGCGGCCCCGGCCCCCTCGCCCAGCAGTGCGTTGGTCACCGATCCGTCATAGTCATAGACGATCCCGACTGGCGTCCCCGCGGCCGTCGGCTGGATGTCCGCCGGCATCGAAATCGATCCATCGCCGTTCACCGTGACATTGGTCCCATTCACATCCTCGTCGAGCGATCCCCCGCTTTGCGCGGTCACCGCCGCTGTCGGCACCGAAGTCCACACGCCGAACGCCCCCGCCACAAAGCTGTTTGCCGCACCGTTCGCCAGGATCGGGCTCAAATTCCCCTGATCTGTGTAATACGTGATGACTCCTTGCGGCCAGATCAGAGGCTGCCCTGTGACGCTCGGATCGAAATAACTCGATCCCGCAACACGGTTTGGACCTCCCGCCCGGCAAACCACCGCCCCACCCAGAATCATCCATGCAGCCAGGGCCAGCCTGAGGAGGACCGGGCGAGTTGTACATGCCACGCAGTTTTTCATGGTCACATTCGTCCGCACGCTTAATCCTCCTCACTGGCCCGCCGCACCGCCAAGGCGAAATCGCTGAAAAGCACTCGCGACCTCCCACCAAGGACGGAATCTGTTTGGAAAGCCGAAACTTGTTCTGCGTCGAGTAGCACCTGTCCCCGCGCATCCATTGCGAAGCGTCCCATTCTGCCCCCCACCCAACTCGTCAACCCCAACTTGCTCGTTGGATACAAGAACAGCATCACCCTCTCGCCACGCCGGTATTGCTGTCCCGACGACCACAATCCGAGCCATTGCGATATCGTCAGATCCTCGCCTTGAGTCACTCCCCGGATGGCGTTCTCCACATGAAACGTCACCATCACCATCGCCACAGTTTCTCCGGGGCGCGCAGGCCTCTGCTCGACCCGAATCACTGTCCCCGAGAAGATCATCCCCGCTGCGCGAGAAAATGCAGGCAGCCCTCGCGTTCCCGTACCCGTCACCGGGAATCGTGGAAAGTGCCTCACCGGCTGGCCCAGACGGGGCGCTCCCACTTCCTTTTCAGGGACCAATCGAAGCGGCTCGCGCGGGGCTACGCTCTGTGCCAACGCGCTATTCGCCAAAAAAGACAGAACGAGCAGAAACCATGCCCATCTCCCAATCATGGGGAGACCTCAATCTCTAAAATTCTGCTCGGAGGAAGCTCGGGGAAACGCGCTCAGACTACGCCGAGCGCAAAATCGAAATCAGTGATACCCATCACAAATGCCGCTCACAGCGGAAATTTTTTTCGCGAGTCGCCCATTATGGGAATTGCCGGACGCACCATCCACTTCAACAACACCACGCCAAACCACGCCAGTGGTAGCCGTTGTGCCAGCCATCAAACGAATCTCGTTCGAATGAACGCCACCGGCCATAGCTCGGAATCCCTCGCGGATCAGTTATCTAAGGCCGAAAATACGCAAAAGATCAAGGAATTGATCATGCTTCTGGAAGAGGCGATCTTCAATCGCCAGCAGGAGCTTGCCCTGCTCGACGACCACGCAGGAACAACGCTGAGAAAAGCTTTGGAACTCATGCTCAATCTGAAGATCACCAGGCTCGGATTCCCCGACATCCGCTGAAAATTTACTCCTCCGACTTCCATCCCGGTCGATGACGCGGGTGAAGGCGCATCGGAAAAAAGAACCTCACGGCATTCTCCTCTGCTGGCGTGCGTCAGCCCTAAAGGTTTAGCCGCGTTTCACCGATATGTTTTCTGGAGGTCGCGAACGTGCCCAGGAAAGCTTTCATCGTAGGCCTGGCCGGCGTGTCCGGAACCGGCAAATCAACCCTGGCCCGACAGGTTGCATCCTTGCTCCACGCACACACTCTGTCCATGGAAAGGTACACCTTGACCTCCGCCGACCTTTCCCTCGAGGAACGCGACAAGCTGAACTTCGACGAGCCCGAGGTCATTGACGTCGATCGCCT
>JASLEQ010000098.1 GCA_030151135.1 Candidatus Sulfotelmatobacter sp.
GCTGCGCGCGAGATTTCGATTCTGGCGGTGCCGGGACAACATTTCACGTTTACGGGCGAAGTCGTGCATCTCGATTTGAGGACGGGATTACTCGTGGTGAAATCGGCCACCGATAACAAGACGTACGATGTTTACCTGGGGCCGTCGATCACACCAGACGAGAATCTGCACGCAGGAGCCGCGGTAACCGCCGATACAGATTTCGACGGGTCCCGCTATGTCGCAAGAGATCTGAAGATCAATTCCCACTAATCTTGGGAATGCGGGTAGGATTAACCCCTTTTAGTTCAGCTCAACTCCGATCAAACACGCGACAGCTACTACGCTGAATGGCTTCGTCGGGGTGACGCCAAGAAAACGCGCGCTAGTTCTTCGAAACAGCGGTGATCAGATTCAGTGCGTGGCAGGAATGTTCATTCGCCCAAAGTTCCATCACCCCGGGCACCGGCTCCGCGTGTTCCATCCTGGCCTTCGCCTGTATCCCCGGCACCGCCGCCAACAACGAACAGTGGAACTCGCTCTTGCTGGTCCAAGGGTCCCACTGTATCGATTTTTGCGGAGTGTTCCTGATCAGAGGATTTGGGAGAGCCACCATCCTCAGAACCTTTCCCGCGACTGGCATTGCCGTGGCCGTTCGGAGCGATATGGAGCGCGGAGTTTCCGTTGCCGTTGCTTCCCGAAGCGGTGCCGCGGAAAAATGCACCATCTCCGTCGCCGGCCAAACGGGTACCCCGTAGTTGACCCCGGCCATCATTGTGACTGTTCAGTAATGCGGCAACGGAAATGTCGCTCATCGGGGTGTGCAACACAGCCGATCGCCGAGCCCAACTCAGAGAGTTGCGGGTCATAAACCGCAATAAGAGCGACTTGGAGGGCATCCACCTGGGTAATCGGCGGAACCGTGAGATGTGCCTGAGAGTTTGAACACGCTGCTGCAGTTCGAAATGCCTCAGGTACTTCTGCACAACGTTGGGCATCGTCATCCGCAACGCGGCCGAAAAATTCTGCGTGGCCATGGAAACCTGTTTGTCCAGATCGCTCAGAAGGCCGAACAGACAATCTGACAAACCTTCCGCGTCACCAGGAGGATAGAAATCGATGGCTAACTCTTCACTCTGGCCCATTTGCCGGAAGTCCGACAGATCCGCGCTTACGATTGGAACTCCAAACGCGCAGGCAAGGTGGGCTACTCCACTGCATCCGGTGGAGGACGAATAAGGCATCACCGCGACGGTCGAGCTCTGAAACAAATCGGCCAACTCGCTTTCTGGAATATACCCGCGGAACTCGATACGCGGATTCCCGGCGTGCTGGCGTTTCATAGCGTCGATATACCCGGCGGCCTGCGGATGGTCTCCGCCGGCAATGACGAGCTTCGCGTGGGGCATCCGAGCGCTCAGCAAACCAAACGCTTCGGTCATTAACTCCAGGCGCTTATAAGTTCCCCATTTCCCGAATGCCAAGATTCGGTGTTCTGGATTGCCGCGTCGTGAGAAATCGGGAAATTCAGGCCGGCGGGCCAGCAGGCCATGCGCTCGGAGATGAACATTGTCGCGCCCGTACTTGTCATTCAGAATCTTCCGGTACCCCGGCATGAGAACAGAGACCGAGTTCGAGAGCAGAATCATTCTGGTGGCGACTGCCCCCGCAGCGCGGTACAGGGTCTCGTGACGAACGCCCACATCCTTCAATTCAACGGTGTCCATCAGATGATGAAGGGTGACATGCGTATAGCGACCGCCCAGGCGTGCCAGAAGAGGCGCCATAAGGCCGCTGAATGCGACGACGGGGTTTCGACCAAAGGTGCTGAACAGGAGGTTAAACCACACAACATCGGGCTTTATCTCTCGAATTGCTTTGGACAAACGGAAAATGGTTCTTGGATCATCAAAAGACCAGCACCTCTTCACATTGAAGCCTTCGGGCTCCGAATGATCCTGCGGGAGCTCATCCCCCAAAACGATCAGGTCAAGAAACGGATTGCGCTGCAGCTCACGAGCGATGTGGAATCCGTATTCGCTCAACCCGCCCGTGCTGGGCGGAAACGTCGTTACCAAGCAGATCTTCATTTGCCTCCCGCGCGCAAAGCAGCAGATTCGATGTGCTTTGAAGAGAATATGTTGTAACCAAGAGGCGCAAGATTCTTAGCTGGAAGTGCTTTGCGCCGACTCGGCAGGTGCTGAACATTCCAGGGGGAGAGTCGCTGAGTCTTTTTGCGCACCGATGAGACTTGAAACCAGGCTGCGAATTCGCAGCTGAGTCTGGCTAATCTCAGAGGGCGGAAGAACAGTCATGCCCGCAACGCGAGCTATCCTGAGATAAGCGTCGCGGTTACAACGTACAAATTCCAGTGGGTATTCAGGTTTGCGAGCACACGCGGCCTCGGGATCAGCATCGACAAGGAAGCCAAAATCCGGCTTCGGGGTCAAAGCCAGCAAGAACCTGACATAGAACCGAATGAGACGGTACTTGAGGGGCAGATTCGCGAGTTCGTCGTATATGTACCGGTCGAAGATGATTACATCCGCATCGTTGTTCCCGGCGCCGTATGCGGTCTTGCTCAAGCTGAGGGCATCGAGCCCATAAAGCATCAGCCGAAAGGCAATCACAAATGGGGACGTGACGTTCTTATCGCGACGGACGATGGGTCGATCAGGACTTCCCACGCCGCGATCGCCCCTGAAAACAGAAAGGCTCATACGTTCTCGAAGCCCGGATAGGACAACAACGTCGTCCCAGAACGTGAATATACGCACACGTAATCCCAGTCCTTCGAGATACTGAATCAGTTCTTCAATCTGCGTACTCTTGCCGGCTCCGTCAATGCCGGAAAAACTGAAAATTTTGACGGGTTCAGATGGCATAAACTCGTTGTTCGCAGTGTTTGCGTGCTTAGTGAGCTCCCGGCGGTTTGCTCGATGTACCCTCAGTGAGGGCAATGACCGTTCCGAGTGCGGCTCCCGCACCTACAATGGCACCCACTCTCAGGACGATCGTACGCACTCTCTTTTGCTTTGCAGGAGCAATGGCCACACCAGCAGGTTGTGCCGCGGTGATTCCGTTCACTTTTGGAGCTTCCGCGGCAGCGGTACCGACCGGGCGCTGCGGATTCGAATCTTGTTGCTGCGCAGTCTTCGGCGCAGGCGCCGACGTTTCCGGGCTTTGGCTCTGCGGCGAGAACGCTCGGGCCGTCAAGGTGTAGCTTGGGCTGTCCGGTAATGGGGTGGAAGCGCTCTCGCTATTTGTTGGTACAGAGTAGTGGGAGCTCTCCGGGGCGGTTTCGATAACATTGGCTCCCGAAACAGCCTGCCCCGAGCAATTCAGAACAAATGCACAGCACGCAATACCAAGCAGACCTGGATACAGCGTTCGCATTTCGATCTCCGTTTTTTCTTTAGCTCGCTTGCTTCACTGCTCCGAGGTCGCCAAACAAAGTGGAGTACCACGGTGCGTCCTGCGGGATCGCATCGGCGGGAATTGCGTTGAAGCTGCGCGCTGCTTCTTCGGAACTGGCAAACGTCTCGAAAACCCGCGCTACTCGCATCAACTCGAGGATCACTTCCGCTTCCGGAGAGAGGGCGGCCAACTTCAGGTCGCCATCGCGTTTAAGAACTTCTTCCAGGCAGCGCAGGAGCATTTCGACCCCAGCACTGTCCATTGAACGCACTTGTGAGCACTCAAGCACGATGCGCGGGCGGTTGGATTCGAGTAGTGGTCCCATCTCCCCCATAAAGTTCTGCACTTCTTTAGCGCTCAATTCCTCGGGCAACTGCATGATCACAACTGGGCCACTTGTTTGCATTGTTTTCAACCTCTCACCTTGTACTGTTATCCAACACCGCAATGGAAAATTTGTTTTCTTTTTTTTACAGCATTACCTCACTCACCTCAGCATGAGCAGCCCTATGTTGCT
>JASLEQ010000382.1 GCA_030151135.1 Candidatus Sulfotelmatobacter sp.
CCTGCATCGACGATGGTGGTGACGCCAGCTTGCAGCGCCATATCCGCCGGAATGCCAAGCGGCAGGGCATGCGCGCGGCCATCCGGAGCGAACCAGTTGAGCGGCGCTCCTCCATGACCAATGTGGTAGTGAATATCGATCAACCCGGGTGTGACGTAGAGCTTCGAAACGTCTACAACCTTTCCGGCCTGGTCGGCAGGAATATTTTTTTCGACCGCCGCGATCTTGCCCTGGAATACGGCCACGTCGCGTACCTCGTCGATGTGATTGGCGGGATCAATAACGTGCCCGCCCTTCAACAGCAGATCGTAACGAGGTGGAGTTTGTGCAGATGTGACGAGAGGAGAAGCGATGATGACAGCGAGTGCAGCGACGATTGCCAGTAATATTTTCATCCGCCTATGAGTGACCCCTATGTGGTTTTGTGGTGAAGCGAAAGTGTATCCGCAACGGGACACGATTGTCATCATCCCTCAAGTCGCATCCCGGTGCGAGTTGTAAATCACAGACCCGCTGTCGTAATCTGATCGGCTCCCTCAAGTTGCGTCCGCAACATGGGAGCGATCAAATCCCAAAGGAATCATGGATCGTCGTACTTTTGTAAAGGCAGGTTGCATCGGAAGCGCTTCGCTGCTGGTGCAAGGGTTGGGTCCGATGGTGCGGGCGGATTCTCTTCCTCCCCTTCCACCCATTGAACTGCAGGGACTGCCCGGTTACACGGCGTCTCCGCTGGGACTGCCGGGATTATTTCGCGGTCGAGTGATCGAGGTCCGCGAGTCCAAGGCCATCGTTGCGAATCGCGTGACGCAACCGATCGTGCGCCGCATGCTTGAGCGCGCGATGAATGAGCTGACCGGCGAGGCATCAGTTCGCGACGCGTGGGCGAAGTTCATCGAGCCGAAAGACATTGTCGGCATCAAGATCAATCCATCGGGCGCGCCTGCTTGTTGTTCCTCTCCCGAACTCATACGAGAGATCATTGTCGCAGTTCAGTCCGTTGGCGTGCCTGCGCAAAATATCGTCGTCTACGACCGATATTCCTATGAGATGGATATCGGCAGCTACCAGGCGCTGTTGCCAACCGGAGTCCGCATCGTGGGCATCCAGGACGCCTTCACCAGCGGCGTCGTCGGCTACGAGCCAACCGTCTATTGCGATGCCAACTTCTTCGGCGAGTGGGAAACGCGATCTTACATGGCAAAGGTTGTGGCCCACGAAGTGACGAAGATTATCAATGTCCCCACGATGAAGGATCACTCGGCTTCCGGAGTGACGGGAGCTCTGAAGAACCTGGCCTACGGCACTTTCAATAACGTTGCGCGTACTCATCAGGCTCCGTATACGTTTACGAATCCTCTGATCGGAATGATGTGCACCGTTGAACCGCTGCGTTCCAAAGCCGTGCTGCACATCATGGATGGAATGCGCCTGGTATGGCACGGGGGCCCGCTCACGCAGATCCAGGATTTTATCGAGCAGCCCGGGATTCTCATGGTTGCCACCGACCCCGTTGCCATGGACACCGTTGAACTGGAGACGATCGAGAAGAGACGAAGTGAACACGGCGCTCCCTCGGTCTGGGAGCGCGACCCTGCCAGCATCACGGCAGAAAGCCACCTGTTCTATCACGATGCCTCCAAGAATCTGTTCTTCCGGCAGCCGGGTCATATTGCCGCGGCGGGAAAACTTGGACTCGGAATCTCCGATCCCAAGCAGATCGATCATCGATTAATCTCAGCCTGATGGTGATGACGGAAACAACTCCTAAATCTCCCCGTGACTGGCCAACGCTGCTGGGCGACAACGCGCGTACCGGCGGCCAGGGACAAATCAAGTTGCATTTCCCTGAGAAGGCCGCCTGGCAATATCGCGCCGGCGGCGCGGTCCGTTCGGCTCCCGTGCTTCGGGATGGAATTTTGTACGCCGCATCGGTCAACGGAGTGATGCACGCAATCGACGCCGGCACAGGAACATCGAAGTGGAAGTTTCAGACGGACGGCCAACTGCACGCCACGCCTTCTTTGTTCGGCAACATAGTTCTTTTTGGTTGTGACGACGGCAAACTCTATGCCCTGGATCAGCTTTCCGGAGAAAAGCGCTGGGAGGCTGTAAGCGGGGACGAGGTGTGGTCGTCGGCGGTTATCCGCCATGGGGTCGTTTTCTTCGGCAGCGCGGACGGCAAAGTCTACGCGGTGGATGCCGGCAACGGCCATGAGAAATGGTCGAAGAGTCTCGGCGGAAGAATTTACTCCACGCCGTATGCCGACGAGCACCAGCTTTACGTGGGTTGCGGAGACGGCAAAGTTTACTGTCTCGCAGCCGATTCCGGAAGCATACTGTGGGCAACGCAAACGGGGAACGGTATTGACTCCTCTCCCGCGGTAGCCGATGGCATCGTCCTTGTTGGCTCCGAGGATTTTTATGTTTATGCGCTGAACGCGAGCAACGGACAAGTGCGCTGGAAATACGAAACGCACCTCGGTATCGCGTCTTCTCCGGCCGTTTCAGCAGATTTCGCCGCAATTGGCAGCAAAGATGGATTCCTGTATGCCTTTGATCTGCAAACCGGCCAGTTGCGTTGGAAGACCGAGGTGGGGGAACTGGTTACCGCACCCCCCGTGCTTGCAGACGGTGGACTCTGCATTCAGGCCGGAGGCTTGCGTGCTCT
>JASLEQ010000383.1 GCA_030151135.1 Candidatus Sulfotelmatobacter sp.
CTTTTTCTGCAAACTCCTGACCGATTCTTGATTTTCACTCACACGAGTGTAAGAACAGGCGGTCAATCCTGCTCCCAATGCCCGCACCGCTGATCTAAAGATTAGCGTCGCAAAGCAAAGCGAAAAAGCGCAATGGAGGAGCAGATGAAAACTTTAGATGTGATCACAACAATATTGTTGATTGTCGGCGGCCTGAACTGGGGCTTGGTGGGGGCTGCAAAGTTCGACCTCGTGGCCGCGATCTTTGGCATGCACTTCGGCGAAACTTCAGCGTTGAGTTCGGCGGTGTACCTGCTGGTTGGACTCTCCGCCGTCTATCAGGCAGCTTCGTTCAAAGCCATTCAACGCCGCTGGGCTCATCAGTCCGCAGTGGCTCATCGCTAGTCTCAGGGGCAGGGAGGTGCCGTCCGCCTCCCTATTTTTCCGGCTCTACTGTGCGGGAGTGGTCGCTTCTTTTTTGCGCGCAGCCATGGCGGCACGATACTTTTCCGTATGATCGATCGCCATCGCCTGCATCGCCCCAGCATCTTTCCAGACAAGGCGTTTCACAACTTTCCCATCGCGCAAATGTGAATCTATAATCTCGCCCACATCTTCTGGGTGCACTCGCCGGTACCACACGCCCTTCGGATAGACGACCATCAAGGGTCCTTCGTCGCAAAGTCCCATGCACCCGCAGGTCGTCAGTTGCACCTCGTGATCAAGATGGCGCGTCTGGATCTCACGATCTAGACGATCGAGAATCTCAAGCGATCGATTCGCGGCACACGACGGCACACCTTCAGGCTTCTGCTGCGTACAAACGAAAAGATGAATGCGGAATGGCTCCATGCGGATTCTCCCAAACCGATCATCGTAGTCGCCGCACGGTGGCGCTAGCTGGGATGGGAGTCGCGCAGCACTGTGAGTGACATCACTGACAGTCGCAGTAGAAAAGTTCGTGTAGTCCGGCCGCGATCTGACTTAGAGCGATGTGCGATAGCGTCTCAATCGCGCTGCGCCAAAAATGCACAGCGCTGTAAAGATCAATCCTGCCCACAATCGCGGATTGAGCAGGAAATGAATCGGCATAAGTTGCGTCATCGGATTCGCCGGCCAATCCTTCACAAACACAACGGCCGGATCCCCTCCAAGACGGTCTCCCAGGAACTGAAAGAAATAACTCGTATTCCATACAAGCTTCTCCAGTGCCCCGAGCGCAATCACCGGCAGCGCCGCCCACAGAAACGGCGCGCGTCGCGCCCAGCTCGAAACCAGCAGCATCCATGCATAGAAAGGCGCATACCACAGCCCGTGCACCGTAATCAGATGGTTCAGCAGCATGATCCACATCTGAATCGGTGACAGCTGCGACCACAGCATTGAAACATGTTCTCCACTGCCCGCCATTGCCGCGCTTTGAATCAGCAGCATCAGGAACTGCAGCGCCACCGCAATGATCCAGCACAGAAGTTGCAGAATAAGGATTGGAATGCTCGCCTTCGCCAGCACCGTTGTGAGATCGGAAACCGGCAGCGACTTCCAGAATAAAATGCTGCGATCGCGCCGCTCCCCGTACAGCGCATCCAGCGCGTAATACGCTCCCACCACGATCCCCACCGCCATCATCAATCCCGATGCCATGTCGTAGGGCGCAGCCAGTGCATTTCGCTGTTGCATTGCATCCATACCCGAGATCCCGCGCATCTTCGCGATCTCGTGTCCAAGCGTGACGATAAACCCGAGCAGGAACACCGCTGCCGCGGCCAGCGGCGCGATATATAACGAGCGATATTCCCAGAATTCCCGCCGCACCGCCCAGTAGAACGACCTCATCGGTGAGCCCGTGGCGCTCGCAAGAACTTGCTCGCCTGCACTGGACATCACATTCGTGCCGCTGTTCATTGCCCTGCTCCTTGTCCGCGCCCGTTCGCGTTTCCCATGACAGCCACAAACAGATCGGCAATGCTCGGTGTCCGCAGGTCTCCAAGTCCCGCGAGTTGTCCCCGGTCCACGCCGGAGAACAACATGACGGATCTTCCCAGCGCCTGCCTCTCATGCATCGGCTTCAACCCCCTCGCCGCATCGATTTTTTCCGGCGCGACCTTCACTTCCGCATACCGCGTCTCGAATTCATCCATGCTCGTATTCAGAACGATCCGTCCGCGCTGGATGAACATCAGGTCCGTCAGCACATCCTGGATCTCGTCCACCTGGTGCGTTGTCACCACGATAGTACGGCGATGATCGAAATAGTCGTTGAGCAGGGAATCGTAGAACTGCTTGCGATAGAGAATGTCGAGCCCCAGCGTGGGTTCGTCCAGCACCAGCAGCTTCACATCGAGCGCCATCACCAGCGCCAGGTGGAGCTGCACTACCATCCCTTTCGACAACTCCCGAATCCTGCTCGTCTGCCGGATGTCCGTCTTGGCCAGGAACGCTTCCGCCTTCGCCCGGCTGAATCGCGGATGCACGCCCTCCACATATCTCAGGGCCTGCGACACTCGCATCCACCGCGGCAACACTGCGACGTCGGCCATGAAGCACACATCCCGCATGAGAACATCCCGCTCGCTCCACGGATTTCTCCCCAGAACGTCGAGTTGGCCCTCGTATGAAATCAGCCCCAGAATCGCATTCAGCGCCGTGGTCTTTCCCGCGCCATTCGGACCGATCAACCCCAGAATCCGCCCTTCTTCCACCCGCAGATCGACCCCGTCGAGCGCCACCGTATTTCCAAACGCCTTGCGCAACCCGCGCGCCTCGATGCATGCCATGGTTCAGCGCTCCTCCCGTCGCCCGGCTTTTCCCGTGCCCGGCGTAGATGTCTTCGCCGCGCGTCCATTGCCCGCGCCATCCAACAGTTCTTCCGCTTTCAATCCCAGTCGCAGGATCGTCGCCTGCACCCGCGGCCATTCCTCGGCCAGAAATTTCTCGCGCTCTCCGCGCAGCAAAAGATTCCGCGCCCCATCTTTAACGAACATACCCAGCCCTCGCCGCTTCTCGACCAGTTCCTCGTCGACCAGTTCCTGGTAACCCTTCAGGACCGTCAGCGGATTCACCCGGTATTCCGCCGAGACGTTGCGCACGGACGGCAGGGGATCGCCCTCCTTCAGCACGCCGTCCAGGATCATCGCGACCACTCGATCGCGAAGCTGGCGGTATATCGGTTGACTATCGTTCCATTCACGATCCATAAGGGGTTCTCAATCGGTCATGCAGGGCGGGTGCCCCACTTCTGGCGGATTTTGCCAGAGGTGGGGATTCTCGCATCTCGCCCATTCGATCCACATTAATTCACTCGCTTCAAATCCATATGCGCGTGCATTAGTTTGTCCCCGGGCATCAGGAACGTCCAATCCTCCGTGTGATGGTTTGCATCCACTACAGTGAACGTCGAGTGCTGCATGTGCCCGTATTGCGAACTTCCCGAGACATCCACGAAGTCAAAATCAAGCGTCTTGTCGTCGATCAATGGCTTCGCCGTCATCCGCGGACGATTTCCCGCATCGCAATAATGCACCAGCGTCAGGTGGTCCGAGTCCACGTAAAACATCGTCACTGGATGGTCATACTTCCCGGGATCCAGCGGTGTTCCGGCTGCCTGCATCTCGTGCACCAGCACATTTCCTCGCGACGTCACCCGCATCGACACGTGGATTTTGTCGCCGCCCATCCCCTCCATCGGTGGCGTCACCGCCACCACTCCCTCCCATTCCCCGGCAAGGGTCTTCATTTTTTCAAACGACTTCTGCCCATCCGACTGGGCAAGAGCCACGGTAGAAAGCGCGATTACAGCCAGCCACAGCGAGTAGCGAACGGATTTCATGGTCCTTCTCCTTGAATGTCATTTCGAGGGCCGAATCTTCGCGCGTCAGACCGGCTCGAATGGTAGTGTTATAGTCATGTATAACACTAAAGTCAAGGAAAATTTTGAACGCAAAAAACGAGGATCAGGCGGTCATGGCCGACCGGCACACACAAACAAACGACCGCCCGCACAATAAAGAAGAAAAGAAAGAAGTTCTGCCGCCGCAGTCTCTATCCGCCCAGCGACTCAGGGTTCAAACTTCTTGATGCTTGCCACATTCGCCGCATCCAGCTTCTTCAATACCGCAACCAGCAAATCGACAGTCCGATCGAAATCGCTGCGATCAATGATCCCGTTGTGCGTATGCGTATACCGCGCGGGAACCAGCAGGGTCGTGACCGGAACGCCGGTCTTATTCAGCTTGATCGCCCCAGCGTCATCTCCGAAGCCCGGCACAAAATCGAACTGCAGCGGCACACGAATCTCGGCCGCAGTCTGCTTCACAAAATCGACCAGCTTGTGGTTTGGCAGTTCGCTGAAGCTGTAGAGCATCATGCCCGGTCCGCCGCCCAGCGTTTCCTGGGACGCCTCGGCCTCGGTGCCCGGCAAGTCGTTCGGGATCCCAACTTCCAGCGCAATCCCAATATCGGGATCGATGATCCGCGCCGAGGTCTGCGCACCGCGCATCTCAATGCTGCCTTCCTCCTGCACCGTCGCGGCATAAAAAATCTGGTTGGGATGCGATTCATGCGCCAGCCGTCTCATCGCTTCGAGGATCACCGCGCAACCCACGCGATCGTCCCACGCTTTTCCCAGATACCGCTGGTTCGCCAGCACCTTGAAATCGGAAACCGGGACCACAGGATCACCCGGCGAAATGCCGAGCGCCTCCACGTCCGCTGCATTCTTTGCCCCGATATCGATATACAGCGCGCGACCGGGATCCACCGGTCGTCCATTTTGATGCGGAGCGATATGCGCATCCCACAGCGCCGTAATCCCAGTCACCGGGCCTTTCGATCCGATCACCACCCAGCGCTGGTCGGGCAGTGCAGCGTCAAGCCAATATCCCAGCATCTGCATGCTGAGATACCCATCGGGCCGGATGTGGCGCACCATGCCGCCCAGTTCATCCATGTGCGCATCAATCATGATGCGCGGGCCAGAATGCCCCTGCTGCGCGATGACTGAACCTAAGCCGTCGAACGAAACGTTATCGGCCATGGGCCGCATCTGCTCCGCCATCAATTTGCGCACTGCATCTTCGGCACCGGGTACGCCGGGAGCTTCGCTCAGCTGCTTTAACAATTCAACGACGCGGTCTTGCGCATGCGCCGCCACCGACAGGACAAGAAAAATTACCAATTTGCGTAGCATAGGATTTTTATGTGTTGCCGAGAAGGCTACATGCATGCGGCAGTTGATCGCAACTCCGGAACATGGTCGGACCATTCCAGCGCCATGTTAGAGTAGGGCAACGCTACGCGTTATCCTCATCACCGCCTTACCCGATCAGCGTGTCCAGAGATCGCGTCATCCTTTCGGCCATCATCGGCGTCCTTATCGTCGCTCTTTTCTGGCTTGGAATCCTTCTTTATCGGTGGTCCCTCCAGGTCAGCGAAGTGACTCGCCTGCGCGTCGGAGTCGGACTGCAGGCCATGATGACTGATTGGCAGCTTGAGTTTTACCGCCGCATTTCCGAGACCCCGATCGCCCTGCAAGTGGGCCCTGACTCCGGCGCGCATGACGACTGGAAAGACTATTCTGAACGCTACCGCCGGCACATCCGGCAAACCGCCGATCCTGGCCTCGTCAAAGATGTGTTTCTCTGGGAGACCAGCCGCACGCCCAATCCACGCCTTTTACGTTTCGATTCCAACCAGGAGGCGCTCGCCGCTACCACCGTCCCGCCGTCCCTCACGCCGCTCTTGACGCAGTTGCAGCAAAATTCAAGTAGCTTGCCGCGGGCGCTTCAACTCTGGCGTGCCAGTTCGCCCCACTCGGGGGAACAAGCTGCGCCTTCCGCAGCCCCGTTCGATGCCGTCGTTACTGGATGGCAATTCGCGCCCGACATTCCCGCCGTCGTCCATCCCATCATCCATCACCGCATGCCCGGAGACTCCGCCCGTGCCGACGTTCCCTCGATTCCCGATTGGATCGTCATCATCTACGACTGGGGAAACATCTCAACCGAACTCATTCCCCACATAACGCAGGAGTACTTCGGAAACCCGGAAGGGTTGGAGTTCAAACTTGCGGTGCTACGGCAGACGTCCAAAAGCCGCGCCAATGTGATCTATTCTTCGGATGCGGACTTTAAAATCAGCACGCCGCCCGACGCCAGCATGAACATCTTCGGCCCTGCTCCAAAAACCATCGATAGCCAGGCTTTGCAACCCTCCGCTCAGCCCAGTGCCATCGTCGCATCCGATTGGCAGAATCTGCCGGGCCTGATCTGGTTTCCTGTGATTCAGCCAGCCCAGGGACGCGCCGAACGCTGGGAACTCAGGGTCGCTCATCGTCGCGACTCCATTGCCAGCATCATCATCGGATTCCGTCGCCGCAATCTCCTTGTGGCACTCTCCATCCTCGGCGTCTTGAGCCTGGTCATGTTAGTCGTACTGATCGCCGCCTATCGCGCCCACACGCTCTCGCGTCTTCAAATGCAGTTTGTCGCCAGCGTCTCCCACGAATTACGCACTCCCCTGGCTGTTCTGTCTTCCAGCAGCCAGAACATCGCCGACGGTATCGTCCGCGACCCGGCACGCATGGCGCAATATCGCGAGATCATGGCCCGGCAGATCCAGCACCTCTCTCAATTGGTCGACCAGGTACTTCGCTTTGCGGCCACCAAGAAAGACGCTCTGCCAATCACTCGCAGTGCCATCGACGTAACCGCCGTACTGCAGCAGGCCTTGGCGGATTTGGAAGGTTTCGTCCAACAAAGCGGCGTCACCGTGCACAACTCCGTGCCGCCCCACCTGCCCAAAGTTCTCGGCGACGCTTCGGCCCTCTCTCAGTGCTTCCAGAACCTGCTGACCAATGCCATCAAATATTCCGGTAACGATCGCTGGATTGGCATTGACGCCCAGATAAGTAAGTCTGCGCTTCGTAGCCATCCTCTCCAGGTCACAGTTCGTGATCATGGCATTGGAATCCCTGCATCGGAACTGCCGCATATTTTCGAGCCCTTCTATCGCACCACGGCAGTGACTGCATCGAACATCCATGGAACCGGGCTCGGGCTGTCGATCACAAAAAATCTGGTGGAGGCCATTGGCGGACGAATCACCGTCGAATCTTCTCCCGGCGAGGGCACGGCCTTTACTATTCACCTCGAAATCGCGCCCGACTCTGTACAAAAATCTGTCCCTGGATCGAACGCATGAACGAAAACATCCTGCTCGTCGAGGACGAAGAAGATTTGCGGATCACCCTTTCCGATCGACTGGAAAGCGAACACTACATCGTGCGCACCGCACAGTCCGCCGAAGAAGCGTACGATCTGCTGACTCAGGTGCCGTTTGACCTGCTCGTCCTCGATGTAATGCTTCCCGGAAAAAATGGTTTCGATTTGTGCCGCGACATTCGCCAGGCCGGCATGGCCACTCCCATTCTCATGCTCACCGCCCGCAGTGAAACGGTAGATAAAGTTCTGGGACTCAAGCTTGGCGCGGATGACTACCTGACCAAGCCCTTCGAGATGATGGAACTTCTCGCTCGCATCGAAGCCCTGCTTCGGAGAGCTGCCAGCAAACTTCCTGCTCCGGATGGCCTTCTTCAATTCGGAGACATCACCGTCAATCTTCGCGGCACCGAGGTCCAGAAAGACGGCCACGCCGTTCCGCTATCAGCTCGCGAGTTTCAGTTGCTCCGCCACTTCATTGAGAACCGTGGAAAAACCTTGTCACGCTCCGAATTGCTCCAGGAAGTCTGGGGGTATAACGCTTCGACCTTTACTCGAACCGTAGATGTGCACGTCTCCAGCCTTCGCCAAAAACTCGAAACCGACCCCAAGAAGCCCTCCCTCATCACTACCGTCGCGGGCATGGGATACAAGTTCGCCGCTTAACTCGACTTTCGCCATATTCCAGCTTCGTAGCCGTAGTTCTTACACGCTCCTTACACCCTTTTTACCCCGGCCATCGCGCGCCTTCGATCTAATCAGTTAAGTACGGAACATAAAAAGGAGGCACAATGAAACGCTTAGTTTTAGGACTGCTCGGTGGCGCACTCATTCTCGTAGTCGGCTTTGCAACTTCCGGTCATCCGCAGCCGCTAAATCAGCAGAATTCCGCAATCGCCTGGACCGCTCCCTTCCGCGATGGAATGTACCTGGCCAATCTGGACCGCCAACTCGGAAGGAGCCCTCACCTGCGCACCGGTCGCTGGAGCGCCGACGCGGACCGCGCCGCCTTCGTCGCTGGATACGAGCAGGTTTCTCGCCCGTTCCTCCCCGCCTCCGGCCCTGAAAATGACGCCTTCCGCCGCGGAGTAAATGACGGAGCCCAAGCGCGTCAGGCCGAGCGTCCCTTTGCCGTCAAGGCAAGACTCACCGAGGCCAGCGACGACCCGCACGCCGCCAATAACTCGCCCTCGTCGTCCTATGTAGACGGCTATCAGCTCGGATACTACAGCCAGACCGAGTCGCTGGAATCCTTGCTGCTTCGCTAAAACTCAAACCGCTACTGATCGCCTCTGTCGGGGGCCGATCTCTGGCATTCACGCCAGATCGGTCCTCGCAGAAATTCGTGCTTCGCTCAAACCTCTGCCCGTCGACTTCCGCTCTTGACTTCAGGGCAGGGAAGTCACGCGCTAATATGATCTTGGAGATGTCAATGTTTGATCGCCACTTCGGATGAATATCAACACTCGGGAACCGTGACACTTGCAAATCTTCAAAGTGAATCTGCGTTGGATGTTTTTTCTATTGGTATGGCTAGCTCCCGCCGGTTTACCCATCCAACTCAGAAGCGTGGCACAGGTCGCGCGACCTCCCGCCTCCAACCGGGTTTCCACGTTTCAGGTTTTGCATCGGACGGCGCTTTCCGGCGGAGGCCCTGTCACAAGCCTCGCCTTCGACTCCGTTTCCCGCCGTCTATACGCGGCGCGGCCTTCTGAGATCACTGTCCTCGACATCGACTCCGGTCATACCATCGGGCAGATTTCCTATACTGGAGAAGTCGTCGCTCTCGTTGTGATTCCCGAACTAAGTCGCGGCTTCGCTTCCACCGCCGACAACACTCTGGTCGTCTTCGATCTCACCTCGCTCCGAAAGATTGCCACCCTCTCGATCCCTGGAAAATCCCCTGATAATCTCGCCTACGATTCGTCTACCAGGCGCGTATTTGTCATGAATAACCGCAGTCAATCCGTAGTCGCTGTTTCCACAGATCACCCGTCCGTGCTCGGAACCATCTCGTTGGTCGACGATCCCGAAGCCGCTGTCGCCGATGCCAGCGGACACCTCTATATCGTGCTCTCCGATCCTGCTGAACTTGCCGTCATTGATACGTCCCGTATGACCCTGTTGCAGCGCGTACAACTCTCGCCCTGCGTCGAACCCCGCGGCGTGTCCATGGATGTCCATGCCCGCAGACTCTTCGTCGGCTGCAGCAACGGATTATTGGCCGTCGCCGATCCCGATTCCGGCCGCCTCGCCGCTCGCCTTTCCATCGAATCCAATAGTGCCAACGTAGCCTTCGATCCCACATCCCATTTCATTTATCTCGCCGATCCTGCCGGAATGATTTCCATCGTCTCGCAGCGCTTTCCAGACAGGTACCGTCTGGCTTCGTCCCTGCGAACAGGCCGTCCTATCGCGGCTATGGCCGTCGATCCCGCGCATCACCATCTGTTGGTTGCGGTCGCGCGCAAGGCTCGCCCTGACCCGCAAGATGCAAGACACCCGGCCAATCTGATTTTGACGATCGGCAGATCTGAAAATGTGGCCGAGCCCAATCCTTAACCGGAGGGATTTATTTCCCCGAACCGTCCGCATCAGGGAAACACGCCGGCAAACGACTCTCCCGTTCGATCAACGTCCGGCAAGCGCAGCCCCGGCCGCCCAAACACTTCAAACTCGCCATCTTTGTAAACCATGTGCCAGCCGCTTTGCGGCATGACTTGCGCGACCGGAGCGCTCCTCGGAACCAGCACCGCGTCCGTCGGGTAAGCGGCCAGCGTTTCCCGCCAGCCCGA
>JASLEQ010000233.1 GCA_030151135.1 Candidatus Sulfotelmatobacter sp.
GGGAGATGAGCCAGGAGAGAATCATCCCGGTGAAAGCCGCCCCCAGCATGTATCGAAAGGCATTCTGAGGCGCGAATAAAACCAAAGCAACCGCGAATAGGATTCCGACCGAGGAATGTAGGACGGCGTTTTGAGGCGAGCCTTCATGATTGAGACGCCCCAGACTCGACGGCGCCCATCCGGTTCGGGCGAGAGAAAAAATCATTCGCGACGCAACGTACAAAGTCGCATTCGCCCCCGAAAGAGCTGCAGTGAGAACTACAAAATTCATAATGCCGGACGCGTGGGGTATGCGGATGAGACGAAAAGTCGTCACGAACGGGCTTTCAGTCACACCAGCGCGATTCCACGGCATAACTCCAAGCAGAATGACTATGGCGCCGACGTAAACGAATGTAAGCGTCAAAAATGTGACCCACACGGCACGCGGAATTTCTTTGGGCGACCGGGTTTCCCCGCTGGTGACGGCAACCATCTCAACGCCGCCGAAGCTATAGACGGCGTAAGTAAGCGCTATGACAGGCGCCCACATCCCCTTCGGGAAAAATCCGCCTTGTGTGCTGTATTGCGAAACCACGCGATGCGAAGTAAGCAGGTCTGCCCCGATCAGAATGAATGCGATGATTGTGGCGAGCTTGATCATCGAAAGCCAGAATTCGAACCGCGCGTAAGAGCCGACGCTTACGAGATTCACTGCAAGCAGGATTGCGCCGAAGAGAATGATCCATATATAGGCGCGTACCCCGGGAAACCACACAGACATGTAAGTCGCGGAGGCAATCATCTCTGTGCCGATGGCGAGGACAAGGCCGAGCCAGTATCCCGACCGCGCGACAAATCCGGCGAATGCGTTCAGATAAAGCTCGCCGTAGACGCCGAAAGATCCCGCGGCGGGATGAGCGCAGGCGAGTTCGCCCAGGGCCATGGCGACCGTCCAATTAATGAACGCCGCGCCGATGAAGCTAAGGATGGCGGCCGGTCCAGCAATTTCCATGGCGGCGCCGGATCCGAGGAGGAGCCCCGTGCCAATGGATCCGCCGACCGCGACCATCGCCATTTGTGCCGCTGAGAGTTGGTGACGCAGTCCCTGCTCGTGAAACTGCTGGTTCGGCTCTGTCGATGCGGTCCCCGCGGCCATGGGGCACGATAACAGAAAATCCAGCTCGTTCATCGCCCTCGTTCGAGGTCAGAGACTCCATTCTCCGGATATGCTCATCGCCTCACAGCGGGGACACCTCATTATTTGCACTCGCCTCAGTTGCGTAAATGCTTGTCCGCAGATCGTGCCGCAGTGATGAGTTCCATGTCGCGTCGGTGGCTTTGCGACGCGCTTCGTTACCCTCGTACCACGCCTCCTGCTTACAAAAATTTGCAAAAATCCGCAAAAAAATCTTGCATCTGTGGAAAATTCCCGTAATCTCAACACTGCGAACTAACTTCGCCGAAATGCCCGGGAAAACGCATCAAACTCGGGAGCCGCGAACAAAATGTCTTCTTCTCGAAGACTCAGGGGAGACGCGGTGGTGAGAGTGAGTCGCTTGAGGAGGCAGACATAGAAATTGGCAACAGCTAGCCGGCATCAACTCGAAACTTCCCAACCCCTCACCGTCGTTCCCAACCGGAAGAAATTCGTCCGCCTCACCCTTTGGCCCCTGGTCGCCGCTACCTTCTTCATGGTCTCCGGCGGAACCTATGGCACCGAAGACATCGTGCATGGCGCCGGTTACGGACGCGCCATCCTCATTCTGCTCATCACGCCATTGCTGTGGAGCCTGCCGACCGCGTTCATGATCGGCGAGCTCTCGAGCGCGCTGCCTCACGAAGGCGGATACTACGCCTGGGTGCGCCGGGCGATGGGCAATTTCTGGGGATTTCAGGAAGCCTGGCTCTCGCTGGTGGCCTCAATTTTCGATATGGCGATTTACCCCACGCTCTTCGTGGCCTACCTCACCCGCATGTTCCCTTGGTTTCAGGAGAACAATCGCGGATGGTGGGTCGCACTGGCCGTAGTCGTCGCCTGCGCGCTCCTTAATATTGCCGGAGTGAAAGTCGTCTCCCTGACGTCGCTCTGGCTGTTCCTCGCGCTCTCGGCCCCGTTCGGCGCGGTCGTTCTTCTCGCTCCATTCAAGCTCGGAGCCTTAGCCAACGCCGTCACCAAGCCGACCTCCTCCACGGTCGACATCCTGGGGGGACTGCTCATCTGCATGTGGAACTACATGGGATGGGACAATGCCTCCACGATCGCTACCGAGGTCGAGCGTCCGCAGCGGACTTATCCGCGGGCGATGATCGTCGCCGTCTGCATTGTTGCCCTCAGTTATGTTTTACCGTTCGCCGCAATGTGGGCGACTGGCCTGAAATCCACGGCATGGGAAACCGGATCGTGGGCTGACATCGCCGGCCTGATGGGCGGTCCGCTGCTTCGCATCGGCGTCGTTCTCGGCGGCATGATCAGCGGCTTTGGGATGTTCAACGCCCTGGTCATGAGCTACTCGCGCCTGCCGCTGGCCATGGCTCAGGACGGCATGCTGCCGAAAGCATTCGGCAAGCTGCACCCCAGGTCGAAAGCGCCATGGGTGGCGATCCTGGCGCTCGCCGTCTGCTGGGCCATGTGCCTCGGCCTCGGTTTTGCCCGCCTGGTCACGCTCGATATCCTTCTTTATGGGGGCAGCCTGGCATTGGAGTTTGTCGCTCTGATTGTTCTGCGTTTCCGGGAGCCGAATCTGCGGCGTCCGTTCCGCGTGCCAGGCGGATTGCCAGGCGCGATCGCAATCGGCATTCCACCGGTGATGCTGCTGGCATTCTCGGTCATCCGCAGCGAGCATGAATCCATCCTCGGGATGAGCTCATTCGCTTTCGGAATGATTCTGATCGCAGCGGGTTTCGTCGCCTATTTCGTCAATCGCATGTTGAGGCCCGAGGGGTGGGCCGCGGCTCCCAAAGGCAATCCTCAGCCTGTAGCCTGAAAACATTCGCCACGGGTTTCACCGACTGAACACGGCTCAGGAGACGATCCGTGCCAACCGGTGCGATCCGTGGCCTTCTTTTTTCTGCATCAGAACTTGTAGCCGATCCCAACCGAGATGATCGGATACACCTTGAAGAACGACATGTCGTTGTTGACCTTGTTCTGTTCTGCAACAACGTTGCTGTGCACTGTGGGATCAGTAGCAGCATCGACGCAGTTCACTCCCGGCGCGGTGACGCATACATTTCCCGCCAGATTCAGCGACGCCTTGGGCGATCCCTGGAACGCGGCTCCAATCTCGAACGGCACCGAGAAGTGCTTGCTTGCTCTGCGTGGAACGAGATTGCCCCATCCTACGGTCACCGTCGGCGCGGCCTGATTGAAATCGATCTTCCCGGTGCCATGAGCAGGGTTCGCTGGATCGCTATAGTAGGTATACCCACCTAGCGAGAAGCTCTGGTTTGCCGGTACATTCGCAGTTGCGGTGATCGGATCCCCGATATACGCCAATACTCCGGGACTGATATGAAAATTTCCTGCCCATGGAAAGATGTCGAAGTGCGCGTCAACCGTTTTGAACTGCAACTGGCCCCCGTACGATACCCCATCTTTGTTGAAGGTGCGATCGTAGGTGATCATGTTGAATCCCGCACGAACGTTCGTGAGATGCGTCACGCGAACTGCTGCCTCGACTCCTGGGCCGAACGTTGACACTTTCACTCCCACCCCAACTCTTCCAGAATCGTCGTTCCAATCCGCGCTCTTCGAAACCGGTCGCGGCGTCGCCGGAGGTTCCGGTCCCCGCTGTGCAGACTGACCGAAAACGGCGCAGCTCAAAACCAGTAGGCTACAGGTGAACAATGCAGTTCGAGTTCGAGTCCGTGTGCTCATGCCTTGCATTCTCCCTTCATGTCTTTTTGGGGTGAGGAAATGATGGGTCACAATACCCTTCTTCAAGAAATGCGAATAGGTTTTCTGAAGCAAATGAGCCTAGGAAGGCCGGATGAACACGCATCACTGTTGCATTTCTCAGTAGGTACGGCCCAAAAGGAAATCGCTCCCGGAACCATGCCCCGGGAGCGAACATATCAAGCAACGGACTGTCGGAAAAATTACCGATGTACCCGCCACCAACGAAATCAGGCTGCTTTCGCGGTATCGCGCAGCATTTTCACTCGATCGTGCACTTGCTGCACGCTCGCTGCCTGGCGCCGCACGATGATCGCGATGTTCTCCGGTAGGTCGCTGGTTAGAGCCTTTTCATATGCGTCTTTCGCAAAGTCCTCGCCGTGTTCCAGCCAATCGAGGACCGTGTGATCATCCCCGCCCAGGGCCGCCTTGGTGTCGAGCCAGGCGCGATGCAAAGCCGCCTCGGTCGTGCCTTTCACCCTTTCATCCGGCTTGCCAAGCCGTACCAGTTCATTTTGCAATTCCTCGGCGAAACGTCCCCGTTCCAGGCTCACTTCGTTGAACCACGTCTTCAGGTCTGTCCGCTTCACTTTCTCCGCGGCTTCTCGGAAACCATTGTGCCCGTCCCTGCAACGTTCGATGAGATGTTCCAGCGTATCCACAGCCTTCTTCTGATCCATAAATTTCCTCCGGTGGTTCGATGCCCTTCTCGGCGGCTGGTTTGGCGCCTTTTTCTCGCGGACAGCCCTCTACCGATTTGCTATCTTTACAGTGGAATGACCAAGCGCAAATCCAAGGGCGCCTACATGATTTCGGCGGTGGCCGAGATGTACGGAATTCATCCTCAGACGCTGCGCCTCTATGAGCGCGAAGGCCTCCTCAAGCCTTCCCGCACCGAGGGCAACACGCGCCTTTACACGGACGAAGACCTGCTCCGCCTCGAGTTCATACTCTCGCTGGCGCGCGATTTAGGAGTAAACATTGCCGGAATGGCGATCATCCTGCAGATGCGCGAGCGCATGGAGGAAATGCAGCGCCAGATCCAGGAATTCGTGCAATACATCCAGCAGGAAGTTCTCACCCGAGCCAATGCCGCTGCCGACCCGGCCAAAGGAGCAATGGTCCCCGTCCGCCGCCCCGTG
>JASLEQ010000290.1 GCA_030151135.1 Candidatus Sulfotelmatobacter sp.
CAACGCCAGAGCCGAACAGAAGAACTTTCCACCAGCGCCGCACTTTTGCGGCAGGTTGGCTCACCGCGTCTGAACTCCCTCGCCGGGAGAACCCTCCGTACCGGGTACGCTGACCTTGCTCTCTGAACGCAGCGACTGCAGCCAGGAAACCATCAATTCATTCACTCGCTCTTCCGTCAGCAGTTCTCGTATCTTTGCCGATACATCTGCCAGCGGAACGTCCTGCTCGCCCGACTCCTTCAGTTGCGGAACAAACTTGTCGCGATAGTACGCCTCAACGCTCTTAGAATCGATCTGCACGGCGGGGCGAAGATGAGCATCCACCAGCCTCATCAAATCGATCTGCTCCCGCACATGCTCCAGCAGGTCTTTATCAGTCAGGCCATACGTCGCCAGAACTTTCTGCCAGCCTTCATCGGTAGTCGCATCTGGATAAAGTTTTCGCGCATTCGCGACTTCAGCGGCTGCTTCCTCCTCGGTCGCGTGCGGAAAAGACGCCGATTTCATCTGCTCGGCAAGCAATTCCTGATCGACTAACCGGTCTAGCACCGCTCGTCGCTCTCCATCATTAAAATCGCTCAGCGACCGCGCACTCAACAGTGCTTCGTACCGCAGCGCATCGTTCCACTCGCTTTGCAGAATGATATGGCCGTTCACGGTCGCCACGATCCGGTCGATCACCTCAGCCGAAGCGGGCCCCGCCCATATCCCGCCAAGCAGTGACAGTACGGCGACTGCAATCGTGTTTCGCAAAAACCTTTGCATCAAAAAGGCTGACCTATACTGAAAAATACGTTGAAGTGTCGCAACTGCTGTGCTTCGGGTGTTGTCGACGGCGGAGTCGTTCCCTGAACCGTCTGAAAGTAGCGGGTCGGGTTCAGATTGTAACCAAAATCGAAACGCAGGGGTCCGATCGGCGTCTTGTATCGCACGCCCACTCCCAGCGCATGCGAAGTGTAATCATAACCACTATTGTTGAAAGTCGTACACTCCGCAGAGTTCACTGTACCACTGGACTGACACCATTGGGGACTTGCCTGGTGCCACCTGATTAGTCCCTTAACCATGTCATGCGGCGCCGTGAAAACATTGCCCATATCGTGGAAAATCGCAAATCCAAACCCCTCCCCCAAATAGGGCAATGACACTGTCGGAAAACGTAACTCCAGGTTGTTGACGAAAAGTGCCGTCCCGCCCACCGGAAATCCTGAATCCGGATCCCGCGGTCCTGCTTGATTTAACCCAAATCCGCGGTGAGAGTTTCCGCCTCCCGCAAAGAACTGCTCAGGCAGTGGAATGTCTGCAATGTCTGTGCAAGTGAACTGTCCGTTTACCAACGGGCAGGCGCCCGGCGGCAGGACCCGCGTACCTCGAAATGGCTGTTCCAATCCAATACTGGTAGACCGGGCAAATACAAACTGCCGGTTCTTCTTTCCCTTCGGCCCAAACGCGTAGTAGCTGGAATACTGGCCGAGAGCCCTGGCAAAATTCGTCGGCAAACTCAGGTTGGAAGTGTCTGAACGAGACCCAAAGAAACTGTTTGCGGAAAAAGCATCAAGCGTGAAGTAGTCGCCTTTCGTGCTCTCCAGCGGATTGTCACGCTTGTCATGAATAAACGTGAACCCTGGTCCGCCAACCCTCGCTGGCAATGACAATATGGCGATCTCGCCGGGTGAGAACCCCTGCGCGAAGTTGGTCGCTTTCACCAGCCGGTAATCGAACCTGTAAGTAATTGAATCCGGCCCAGGCCGCGTGCCCGGTTCCCGCCCCGTGCTTCCAAACTGCTGCCGCAGGTCGATCTTCCCTTCCAACCGTTGCGACGTGAACGTCGCCACATCCAGGCTGTTGTCGTAGAAAACCGTGTAGATCAGCTTGAACTTGTCGCTGTCCATCAGCTTCGGGATTTCGTAACTGATCAGCCCCCGTTGCTGAAGTCGTCCTACGTGAGATTGAAAGGTAATCGTCTGATCGCGTCCTGCGAAATTCAGCCTTGTTACATCGAACTCCACCCGCGGGCTGACGCCAGATTTTCCCTGGGGCGCCTGCGCACCGGCTGGCAGTCCAGTTTCAAATTCCAGGCCGCCGCCATATGTGAAGGTGTACCGCTTCGACTCCCGAACCTGCACCAGCACATTCTTTTGCGGATCCGTTCCTTCCGGGTTCTGCACCGCAGTGTCCACCTGGCTGAAAATTCCCAGGTCATAAAGCCGGGTTTGTGTGTTCAGCAGATCCTGCTGGCTGAGCGCGTCTCCCGGATGCACCTGCATTTCGCGCTGCACCACGAAATCGCGCGTGTGCTCGGTCCCGCCGACCATCACTTTGTCCACAATGAATTTTTCGCCTTCTTGAATCGCGAAGGTCACATCTTCTCGATTCGCCTGCGACGAATCCCGCGTCGTGATTTCCAGCGATGCATTCGGGAACCCGTGATCGAAGTAATAGCTCAGGATGCGCTCTCGATCATTTGCCAGGTCCTGCTCCGAATAAGGCTGCCCCGCCTGCGTACTCAGTTCCGGCAAGTCGCTGCTCTTCACCTTCGTATTACCCGTCAAAGTCACCGTACCGACCTCGGTTCGCGGTCCCTCGTCAATGTGGATTCTCACTTCCAGCCTGTTCGCTACTCCCTGATAGTTGTCATCCACCTTGGTGTCGATCTTCACCGCCCGGAAGCCATTCGACTTGTACAACCCTTCCAGCGTCCCTACGTCGCTCCGCAGCAGCGCCTCGCTGTATCGGCCATGACTCAGGAACCGGCTGGCCGGCTGAACCTGAAGATAGGAACGCAATGTCGCCGTATCCAGAAAGTTCTTATTGCCCGTGATCTGAACCGATACCAATTTGTGAACCGGTCCCGGATTAATGTCGTAGATCACACGAAACGTATTCGCATCGGTTTTCTTTTTGATGTCGACTTTGGCGTCAAAGTGGCCCTTCGTCTGGATGTAATTCAGCAGGTTCCTCTTGCCTTCATTCAGCAAGTCGTCGTCGACCGCATTCTCTTCGTATACCGGTATCTCTTTCTTCAGCACTCCGCGACTGACATGAAACCCTTCTGCCTCGATCAGCACAACGGGCCCCGGATCGATCTGGAACGTGAAATCCACCGTGTTCCGCTCGGGACGGTACGTCTGCTCCGCAATCGAAACCTGGGCGAGCGCACGTTGTTGTTTCTGAAATCGTTTCCGCAAGCGCTGCAATGAATTGTTCACCAGTGCTGCGGTAACCCGGTCACCTGGATCCATATGAGCGATTTTCTGGACGTTCGCTGCCGAAAGCCACGAACTTCCAGTCACCTTCACTTCTCCCACATGCGCCAGTGCACCAGCATCAACATGAAATAGAACGTCTACCTGCTGAGTTGCCGCATTCGACGTGCTCTCGGCTGAAACCCGGGCTTTGTAGTAACCGTTCTCCTGCATGACCTGCCGCACATTTTCAAGCGCCCGGCTCAACTTCTCCTGGTTGTAAAGCTCCCCCAGTTGCAATTTGGAAGCGTTCACAATCTGATTCGCATTCGGGCGGCTCGGCGCGCCTTCCACGTCCACTGCACCTATAAAGAAGTTCGGCGACGTCCGGAAGATCAATACGACGGCATCCCCCGAAGGCCGAACCTCGGCTTGAATGTCCGCGAATCGCCCGGTCGCGTACAGGGTCTTAATACTGTCCCGGACGCTATCCTTACGCAACGGCGTGTCAGTTTTTTGCGAGAGCAAACTCAGCAGATGGTCACGATCCCGGTCTGCAACTCGCGGCAACTCAATTGACTGAACGACCTTTCCTTCGTAAGCACTCGAAGTCTCTGAAGAAGCTTGGCGAGAACTGGAGGCAATTTCGTGCGGTGCCATTGAAGCAATGCCCCGGACCGCTGGAGCGGCATGGGCCCTTGGCAGTACGGCCGCAGCCCACAACAAGACCGCCGCGGTCATATATGTCGCGTACCGATTCGTCAAAGGCTTCCTTAGGGCTATGTTGTTTTTGATGGGACGCGCCCAGCTCCCGTTGTACAAACATGCTGGTCGCAATGCCGACTCAGCCGCACCGCTCAATCGAACCGCCCAGCCACTTATAATAATGGTTTTACTGGCAACAACTGGTGACCTCTTTGGCTCAGGAATCGCACAGCGGTAACGCCCGGTCTGGCCTCGGATCCGAAATCGCGGATCGCTATTCGCGTCAAATCCTGTTCCGTGCGATCGGCCAGGATGGCCAAAACAAACTGAATTCCGCCCGCATCGCCATCGTCGGCTGCGGCGCTACCGGATCCGCCATCGCTGGACTGCTCGCCCGCGCTGGCCTTGGCACAATCCGCATCATCGATCGTGATTACGTCGAGCCGAGCAATCTCCAGCGTCAATCCCTGTTCGACGAAGCTGACGCCGCTGAATCGCTGCCAAAAGCCATCGCCGCCAGCCGCAAGATCGCGGCATTTAATTCCGGAATTACTGTCGAACCGCGCGTCGAGGATTTAATACCCGCCAACATCGAATCCGCCCTCGACGGCGTGCAAGTGATCCTCGACGGCACCGACAATTTCGAAACTCGATACCTTATTAACGACTACGCCGTGTCCCGCTCTCTGCCTTGGATCTATTCCGCGGCGGTGGGCAGCTACGCCGTCACTCTCAACGTGGTCCCCGGGCAGACGGCATGTCTCTCGTGCATCTTCCCCGACTCTCCTCGCGGTATGGTCGAAACCTGCGAGACCTCGGGCATTCTCAACTCCGCTGTCAATCTCGTCGCCTCCATCGCCGCAACCGAGGCCATGAAAATTCTGACTGCCGGCGTTTCCGCCCCCAGTCTGAGAAAGACCCTGCTCTCTTTTGACCTATGGACGAATGAACACGCCGAAATTGCCGCTTCCAGGCCACGCCCACGCTGCCGCGCCTGCGGAGAGCGCAATTTCATCCATCTCGCCGGTGAGGGTCGGCCGCACATCACCCTGTGCGGTAGGAATTCCGTGCAAATTCACGAGCGTCAGCGCCCGATTGACTTCGCCGACATGGATCGCCGGCTTCAGCCTCACGGCACCGTTCGTCGCAATGACTTCGTCCTGAAATTCTGGCACGACCCGTACGAGATGACGCTCTTCCCGGACGGCCGTGCCATCATCAAAGGAACTACCGACACAGCGATCGCTCGAAGCCTCTACGCTCGCTACATCGGTAGTTGAAGGTTTTTTGCTCTCTTCATTAATTCACTGTCAAAGTCAAAATGCTGCTGTTTCCTCCACTCGTGCACCCGACATCGCCCGAGTTTCCACTCGGCGTTTGCACCAGAATGCTCACTGCGCCCGGCGCCGAAATCACGTCGGTGGTGAGTTTTACGTTCATCTCCGTTGGGCTTACAACCGTCGCACTGATGGGCACCTTATTGACGAGGACCTGCGACGACGAAACGAAATGGCTACCATTGATCGTGAGCGTAAATCCTTGCTGGACCTGCGAAAACGACACCGTGCTGGGAGACAGGGAACCGATCACCGGCATTGGCCGCGCACTTCCACAAAGCGGATTCAACGTGTTATTGCAACCGGCCAGCAGCGTCACGCCAAGACCGAGCACGCACAAAAAGGGGATCGCAATACCTCTCGAACGCATAGGAGATACTCCTTCGAACTGGGGTAGCCGTCCGGCTGTCGCGAGCAAGACATCCAGGATGCGGGGCGTACGTGTTCCTCGCAGTGATGCAGCCATGTCGCCAAAGGCGTGCTCGAGCTCCGTGCGATCGCAATCCATTCATATTGAAAAGTGTTATGTAGCCTCGACGACCGGCTAGTCGGTTGGCGCATTCGTCGGCTGGTGGCCGAGTTCCACCGCATTGGTGATTTTGGGCCAGCTCTGCCCTCAGAAAATTCTCCGAACCCTCACCCACTCTGCTAATCTGCTTTGCTCGTACTCGTTCTCGTCCAAAGGCCCCCATGCACGACAACCAACGCCCGGAGCCCAGTCGAGTCTTCCGCTGGCTGGTGCTGATCTTCGTCAGTCTGACGATGTTCGGCAATTACTACGTCTACGACTGCATCGCACCCATTGCCGACCTCCTCGCCAAGCAATTGGGTTTTTCCGATTCCAACATTGGACTGCTCCAGGCGATCTACAGCATCCCTAACGTGTTCATGGTCCTGATTGGCGGATATGTCGTGGACCGCATCGGGACCCGCAAAGCCATTTTCATCTTCGGAGTGCTTTGCTTCATCGGCGCCGGTGTCACGAGCCTTTCCAGCATGCTCGGGGTAATGGCCTCCGGACGCCTCATCTTCGGCCTCGGCGCCGAATCCCTCATCGTTGCCGTCACCACCGCAGTCGCCAAATGGTTTCGCGGCAAGGAACTCAGCTTCGCCTTCGGAATCAATCTGATGATCTCGCGCGCTGGCTCCTTGCTCGCCCAGCAATCACCGTCGTGGGCAGCGTTCGCCTACTCCTACTGGCGCAACCCGCTCCTCATTTCGGTGGCGTTTGCTTCCCTCTGCGTGGTCGGAGCGCTGATCTACTGGGCGCTTGAGGTCTACGCCGAGAAGCGTTACCGGGTCGCATCCGCCGGCGCCACCGACAAAGTCGTTTTCAGCGATATCAAAGACTTCGGCCTCTCCTATTGGTACATCGTCGCTCTCTGCATCACGTTCTATTCCGCTATCTTCCCGTTTGAGACTTTTGCCTACAAGTTCTTCATGGACGCTCACCATGTCACCCGCGAAGCTGGCGGCGACTTGGTCGGGATGCTCACACTCTTCACCATGTTCGGCACTCCGCTCTTCGGCCTCTTCGTCGACAAACTCGGAAAGCGCGCCTTGTTGATGATGCTTGGCTCTCTGCTTCTGATCCCCGTCTACCTCATGATGGCCTACGTGCGCTCATCCACCTACGTCACCGTCTATTTGCCGTCCTCCGCCGACGGGCACTTCTCCTTCGTCGCCCATCACCTGCCCCCGATCCTGCTCCTCACCATGGCTATGATGGGCATCGCTTTTTCGCTCATTCCGGCCGTCATGTGGCCCTCGGTCGCCTACCTGGTCGGACAATCTAAACTAGGCACAGCCTATGGCTTGATGACCATGATCCAGAACATCGGCCTCGCGGGCTTCAACCTGATGATCGGATGGGCCAACGATCACAGCCATGCTGGCGCTAACAACCCCGGCGGCTACGACCTCGGCATGTGGATTTTCTCGATTCTTGGCTTCCTCGGGTTGACTTTCGCCTTCCTGCTGCGCCAGCGGGAACTCGGTCCGCACGGCCATGGCCTCGAAACGATCACCACTTCGCACGCGACAACCTGACGACGAAAAAATTACCATTTCCTGAAGAACGGTAATCTAAATTTGGTATAGCCTGAATTCCAGCAACTTGCGATCGCTTCATGAGTTTGAATCCGAATGATTTCCAGCCCATGCAGCTATCCCAAAAGAATCCGAAGAACGGTAGATTCACTCTAATATTTTGAATACAGCGATTACTTTAGTTTGATTGCGATTCCCCGCAACCCATACAACGTAAAGATATTTAGCCGCATCTCACGGGGTGCGGCCGGAAAAGGCAACTTGACCGACCCAGGACAGCGACAGCCTAGCGATTCGATCGAAGCCGACCTTATCGAGAGGGCTAAACATGGTGACGCCCAGGCGTTCCAAGGCCTCTACGACAAGCACAAGCGCCGTGTCTATTCGCTTTGTCTGCGCATGACGTCCAATACCGCGGAAGCGGAGGATTTGACCCAGGAAGCCTTCCTCCAGCTCTACCGCAAGATTGCGACGTTTCGCGGAGAATCGGCTTTCTCCACTTGGCTGCACCGCTTGTCTGTAAACGTTGTGCTGATGCACCTGCGAAAAAAGAGCCTCCCGCTCGTTTCACTCGAGGAGACCACGCAGGGCGGCGGCGAAGAAGATACGCCGAAAAAAGATTTCGGTGCCGAAGACATGGCGTTGGCGGGGTCCATCGATCGGCTTCGCTTGCAGAAGGCCGTCAACGATCTTCCCCCAGGATATCGGACTATTTTTGTGCTTCACGATATCGAAGGTTACGAACATAATGAGATTGCTGCCATTGTCGGCTGCTCCATTGGCAACAGTAAGTCCCAGTTGCACAAAGCACGGATGAAGTTGCGCGACATGCTCAGAATGAATCGAAAAGAAAAAACTGAGAAAGCGGAGAAATCCTGAACGGCCTCTACAGGCAACAAAGTAAGAAACAAAGACCTGCATGAGCAACAGACGTCGAAATCATGGGCCGCAGGACGCAACACTTCTTGAAGTGCAGCAGTTTGGCAGAGGCTTGGGGAGCGCGGTATGACGTGCATTGAATTACGAGAAAGTCTCGCGGAAAACGAGGACGGCAGTCGCCCGGAGCAGCGCGCTCATCTCAAGGATTGTCCTGAGTGCGCCACCCTGGTCGCGGATTTGCTCGTCATCGCCTGCGCCGCTGGCGAATTGCGCGCAGCTCACGAACCCAGTCCACTCGTTTGGAACTCCATTGAGATCGCGTTGAGAAAGGAAGGCTTGATCCGCCCTCAGCGGTTGAGCCATTCCCTCTTGCCCTCTCTCGGTAGTTCCTGGGGATGGGCCCGCTGGCTGGCTCCGGCTGCCGCCATATTCCTTATCACCGCCGGCATCTATGTCCGCCAGCACACCGGCAATCATGCCGTCTCCACCAACGAAGTCCGCGTCGCCATTCCGGAGCCCGTTTCCGATGCCGCCGTTGCAGGTCTGAACGATAACGACCTTCTCCAGGCCATCGCCGAACAACCTGCTGCCATGCAGGCCGAGTACAAAGACAATCTCAGTCGAGTAAACGACTCTATTCGCGACGCTAAGTTTACGGTAGAGGCCGATCCCAATGACGAAGATGCCCGCCGCTCGTTGATGGACGCCTATCAACAGAAGGCAATGCTTTTCGAATTGGCCTTGGACCGCTCTCTGCCATAATGATTACCATTGTCGTCCGCCAGTCCTGGCGTGAAATACGGGGCGTGAAGAGATCATGAAGGGACGCACAGTTCAACTCGCAGCAGTCGGCGCAGTCTTGGCGGCAATGAGCGTTGCATCGCTCGAAGCTGAAACTCGCAAGGAGTTCCGCTTCAACGTCACTCCCAAGGCTGGAGTTACTGTCAACAATCCATACGGCTCCGTTTCAGTGAAGCCATCCACCGGCAATGTCGTCGTTGTCACCGCGGTCCTCGCCTCCGATAAGGTGGAAGTCGACAATTCCCTCGTGGGGAATCGCGTCGAAATCCAGTCTCATTTATTGCCCGGCGCCGACGAACATTCGGGCCGTGTCGATTATGAAATCCTGGCCCCGGCCGACGCTAGCTTGACCCTGCATTCCAGCGCTGGGTCCCTGCATGCCGAAAAAATCCATGGCGATGTGAGTCTCGAGGGTGCCGCCGCCCGCGTCGACGTCAGCGATGTCAGCAACGCTCACGTGCACGTAAAAACACTCAATGGTCCCGTCACCATCACCAACGTGCAAGACGGTCACGTCGAAGTCGATTCTCTCAGCGGCAACGTCACCCTCAAGAGCGTGAACGGCCCTCTGATTCAGGTCATTTCCACCAGTGGCGCGATCAGCTACATGGGTGACTTCGGCGATCATGGCGAATATCGCTTGACCAGCCATAGCGGCGACATTGAAGCCATCGTCCCCGACTCTATCTCCGCCGATGTCAACGCGCGCTCCGTTCGCGGCGAAGTCCACGACGACCTCCATCTCCAGCCCAAGGAGCACACCTCCTTCATGGTGAAAGAAGGAAGTGCCTTCTGGGGTACGATGGGCCGCGCCGCCGTCTCTTCCACGGTCGTTCTGCGCAGCTTCAGTGGTAAAATCCACCTCAGAAAACGCTCTGACAAATAAGCAGAAAAAGAAACCGGAGCGTCCCACACGGCGTTCCGCAGCTCAACCGCGCCGAATCGCGGCGAAGAAGGCTGCCCCTGTACCGGTGAATTCTATTTTTCTGGTTGGTTTCATGGGCGCCGGAAAGAGTAGCGTTGGCCAGGAGGTCGCTCGCCGGCTGAATTGGGCTTTTGAGGATCTCGACGACCGCATCCAGAATCGCGAGCGCCGCACAATCGCCGAGATTTTCCGCAATTCTGGAGAACAGCACTTTCGTCAGACCGAGCACCACGCGCTTAAAGCAATTGTCGACGAGTTGAAGGGCGGAGGAACCAGGGTCGTAGCACTGGGGGGCGGGGCCTTCGTACAACCCGCAAACGCTTCCCTGCTGAAAAAGTCCGGTGCCGTCGCGCTCTTTCTCGACGCCCCGGTCGATACCCTCTGGAAGCGCTGTTGCCAACAGCAGCAACAACTCGGAACCGAACGTCCGCTCCTTCAGAGCCAGAATCAATTCCGGGACTTGCACCAAGCCCGGCGAAGGAGTTACCTGAAAGCGTCCCTGCGGATCGATACGGCGAACCGCTCGATTGACCAGATTGCCGGCCAGATTATCCGCGCGCTAAAGCTCAAGAAGATCGATGTCCGCACGCAAGAAGGAGAATTGGAGTGACGCTGAAACCGATACCGTACGCGGCCGCAATTTCCATACTACTGTGCGTCGCCGCCGTTGCAGGTTATGCCGCCGACAAAAAGTCTGACGCAAAGACCGACAGCAAATTCGTCGATTCGGGAGCTTTCGGCATCTTCGTGGAAGGAAAGCGAGTCGCTACCGAGACCTTCCATATTCAACAAGGCGGCACTTCCAGCAACATCAAATCCGAGTTCAAGCAGACCGCCGGAAGCGATGCCATCACGCAAAAATCCGATCTGCAGGTCACTCCTGCTGGAGAACTCGTCACTTATGAATGGAACCAGTCTTCTGGCGGTTCTCTGACCGTACTGCCAAAAAACGAGTTCCTCATCGAGAAGATCACGCCTGCTTCCGGCAAACCGGTCGAGCATCCTTTCCTGATGCCCAACACTTCGCCCATCCTCGACAACAATTTCTTCATTCATCGCGAGGTGCTCCTCTGGCGTTATCTCGCGGCCGATTGCAAGTCCGAAGGCGGCAGCTTTAAATGCCAAAAACAACCCGCTGAATTCGGTATCCTTATCCCCCAGGACCAGACCTCCCTGCGCATTCGCGTCGAGTTGATCGGAGATGAAAAGGTCTCCATCCGTGGTGCCAATCGCGATCTGCTTCGCTTGAATCTGAAAGGCGAGAATTCCGACTGGGCGCTCTGGGTGGATGCGCACGATCAGTTTAAGCTCATAAAAGTAGCGATACCTGCCGATAACACCGAAGTGGTCCGGGACTGATTTGATCTTCCCGGCGGCAGAATCGAGATCGCCCTGGAAAACCTATTGCTGCTGACTGACTCACGTACCGCTCGGGTTCTGGTCACGGTCCTTCTGTTTGCGCTGGCGCTGGGCTTTCTTTACGTGACCCGCGACACTCTCATCGCATTCCTTTTTGCCATCTTCTTCGCCTACCTCATGAGCCCCGCCGTAGCTCACCTGGAAAGACTGCTCAGAGGCCGCGTTCGCGCCATCGCCGTCATTTACGTGTTGTTGCTGGCGCTCGTTGTTATTTTCTTCGTGATCGTCGGTCCCAAGGTGACCCGCGAAGCTGGCCGCCTCGGCCAATCCCTGCCCGGCCTGATTTCCCAGCTTAGTTCCGGACAGCTCGCCAGCCGTCTCGGTGCCGAACATGGATGGAATTACAACACCACTGTCTTCGTGCAATCGTTCCTCATCAGCCATCAGAACGACATCACTCAATTGGCGCAGCATATCGGGCTCCGCACCGCCGATGTCGCCAAGCAAGCCTGGCTCTTGTTCATCGTCCCGCTCCTCTCCATCTTTTTCCTGAAAGACGGGCGTCTGTTCAGCGAGGTCCTACTTTCCACGATCCAGTCCCGTCCGCAGCGCGAGTTCTTAGAAAACGTCCTCGGCGACTTGAACAAGATGCTCGCGCATTTCATCCGTGCCCAGCTAACCCTTGCCGCGCTCTCGCTCGTGGTCTACTCCGCCTTTCTCGGCGTCATGCGTGTTCCCTATGCCCTGGTCCTCGGAACGGTCGGCGGCGTATTTGAATTCGTGCCCGTCGTCGGCCCCTTGGTAGCTGGGGTCGCCATCATTTCCGTCGCCCTCCTCATGAGCTACCCGCATTGGCTCATCGTCCTCATCTTCCTCGTGGCGTGGCGCATGATTCAGGACTATGTCTCTTCTCCCCGCATCATGGGAGAGAGCATGGAACTTCATCCTCTCGCCGCTATCTTCGGCGTCATGGCCGGAGGCGAAGTCGCCGGGATCCTCGGCATCTATCTCTCCATCCCCGTGATGGCCAGCCTTCGTATCGTCTTCCGCCGTTGGCGCCTCTACGCAGAAAAGCGTCGCTTTGGGCCCCTCAGCTCCGATTATTCCTTGGGCTCGCAAACCATCTCTCGAAAGTAGAATCCAGCCCCGGAAAAAAGACTTGTTTGGTGGATGAATCCATCGTGGTGGACGCGAGCGCGACCACTCTGCTTGAGCTTACGAACCATTCTCAAAACTGCCGACTTCGCGCTTTGGTAATCTTCCAACCTGTCGTTTGCGCTCGAATCTCCGCGGGCTTGTTATAAAATTCCAGATATTCACATGAACAATAAGATCCCTATCGGTATTCTCGGCGCCACCGGTGTCGTCGGACAGCGCTTCATCCAGATGCTTGAGCACCACCCGTGGTTCGAAGTGGCATGGCTCGCCGCTTCCGACCGCTCTGAAGGCAAACCCTACGCAGAAGCCGCCCGCTGGCGCTTAAAGACTCAAATCCCCGCCGCCGTCGCCAAGATGAAAGTCTCCCCGGCTACTCCCGCCGGCGCTCCTAAAGTCATCTTCGCCGCGCTCGACTCCGGCATCGCCGCTGAACTCGAGCCCCGCTTCGCCGACGCCGGATGCATTGTCGTCTCCAATTCCAGCGCGCTGCGCATGCAGGAAAACGTTCCTCTGGTAATCCCGGAAGTCAATGCCAGCCACATCAAGCTCATCGACACTCAAGCCTGGCGCAAAAAATCCGGAGGCTACGTCGTCACCAATCCCAACTGCTCCGCCATTGGACTCGTGCTCGCCCTTGCCCCCCTTCATCAGAAGTTTGGCCTCGATATCGTGATGGCCGTTACCATGCAAGCCGTCAGCGGCGCGGGATATCCCGGCGTCGCCTCGCTCGACATCCTCGGCAACGTCATCCCCTTCATCAAGAATGAAGAGGAGAAAATGGAAGAGGAGACACGCAAGCTGCTGGGCCGAGTTCGCTCCCCTCACCGGCAAGCACCTGCCTACCGCGCCTGACATGCCCGTCGAGTACGACGACGCCATTGATCGACCGCAGCCACGCCTCGACCGCATGCGTGGCAACGGCATGGCCGCCACCGTGGGCCGTCTGCGCG
>JASLEQ010000352.1 GCA_030151135.1 Candidatus Sulfotelmatobacter sp.
GCGACTTCAGGTAGTCGCGGGCGGGGCTGGCCGACAAGGCTTGCAAGGTATGACCAGCCAGCTTTTCCGCCGTCTCAGCATCGCCGCGCGCCAGAGCATTCTCCGCTCGCGAAACCTCAACCCGCAATGAGTCGATGTCCAACGCTCCAGGTAACGGGGTTGCAGGATGAAACGCCGCCAGCGCCGAATCTGCTTCACTCGCGTGTCCTGTGGCAATCAGAAGCCTGGCCCGTTCATCCACGGCAAGGAAGGGCGTCGGGAATTTGGTTTTTTGGGCGATATCTTCACCCTCGGCCATCACGCGCTGGGCTTCGACAAACTGACCCATGTCGAGCAGAATGTTCGCCTCAACTTCGAGCATCTGCGCCAGATACCGAGTGCCCGGGCGATTCTTGCGGCGGTTCTCCACCGCCTTTTGTACGTAGGTGAGACCATCTTCCAGCCTGCCGGCGTATGCCAGGGCTCGTCCGTACTCGAGATAAACCTGCGGCGCGTAGAACGGATCGTCAGGGCTCCTCGTCCGCAGCAAGATCTGTTTCGCGTGTTCGATTGCCTGTAAACCTTCCGCGGTGCGCGATGTCGCCACCAGGAATATACCCAGCCGCATTTCCGTCTCCAGCGTATCGATGTGGTCTTCGCCGCTGAATTTGCTGGCCGCGAGCAGCGCTCCCCGAAAACTTTGCTCGGCGTCCGCGAACTCCGTCAGGTCTTGCTGGTTCTGCCCCAGATATGCGTAGAAGCGCGCCAGATTTGCATTCGGGTTGCCATCGATCTTGCTCGAAACCTGGACCGCTTCCTTCAGCAACGGCTCCGCCTCGCGCCCTCGTTTCACCGTCGAGAGCAACAGACCTCGCCAGTAAAGGGCCTCGGCCAGCGCCGGATCAGCGGGGTATCTTCGATACACTTCCAGCGCTTGTTCCGAATAGTCCGAAGCTTTGTTCAGATCCGAACTCTCATATTCTTCCGCGAGCATCAGCGAGAGCGCGGCCCTCTGCTTGGAACTGAAATCGTGCCGCTCGTCCAGGATCCGCTTCGCCTCGAGCAAAGTTGATTCCCTCTCACCCACCGAACCGGAGGTATGCATCGCCGATCCCAGGTCCGCCAGCGCTTCGGCAAGTTCCGCCGAATTGTTCCCATACTGCCGCCGCGCCAATTCCACGCGTTTCCGCCGCATGCTTACCGACTGATCTCCCAGGCCGAGATCGAAGTACATGTCGCCAAGCGTATTCAAAATCCTGATCTTTGCCTCGGGCACGTCTGTGAGTTCGTTCTCGACCTTGGCGGCGCCAATATCCAACAACTCCCGTGCCGTGGTTTGACGCGCCTTTATCGGATCGTCCTGATGCGCGGTGTTGGCGCGAAAAATGTCTTCCAGGAATTTCTCCATCGCCGTGGCCGTTCGCGATTCCCGCCTCGCGATGTGAGCCTGCCACAAGGCGGCGCTCAGCCCCAGGGTCAGGGCCAGCACCACCGCCGCGGCCGACGCGACTCCCCACCGGTGCCGCGACAAAAACTTTTTCGAACGGTACCACGTGCTCTCCGCCTGTGCGGTCACCGGTTCGCCCGCGAGATATCGCCTCAAGTCCTCCGCGAATGCTTCCGCCGTCGTGTAACGCTGGGACGGCTGTTTGCGCAGTCCCTTGAGCACGATCGCATCCAGATCACCGCGCAACTGGCGCCGCAGCTTCTCTGGCGTAGTGCCGAATTTCTCCGCCGCACTCGCATCCGGCGTGATCGCCGCCGACGCGCGGGGTGCGGCCGTTTCGACAATCGATTTCACCAGCTCTGCTGCGGAATGCGTGCTCGATCCAGCCGGATGCTGCCCGGTTAACAGCACGTAAAGCAGCACAGCCAACTCGTAAACGTCTGTTGCTGTTGTCACCGCACCATTGGTGAGCTGTTCGGGCGCGGCAAACTGCGGCGTGAATGGCGACCCGCCTTGATGCGTCAGGGACGACATGGCGGCGCTTTGTCCCTCGCTATCCACCAGCTTGGCGATCCCGAAATCCAGCAGCTTCACCGTCCCATCTTTACTGACCAGCACATTCGACGGCTTGATGTCGCGATGAATGATCAGGTTTGCGTGCGCGTGTGCCACGGCTCCCAGCACATCCAGGAACAGGCGCACCCTCGCCGGTACGCTCAACTTGCGTTGATTGCAGTACACGTCGATCGGCTCGCCTTCGACGTATTCAAGTACAAGATACGGCTGTCCGGCAGGTGACACACCCGCGTCCAAAAGCTCGGCAATGTTCGGATGTCCAAGCAGCCCGAGGATGGACCCTTCCCGCCTGAATCGTTCTTCCCCAACTCGACCCAGCAGCCCCGCACTCAAAAACTTGACCGCCGCCTTGCGCTCGAAACGCCCGTCGCTGCGCTCCGCCAGCCACACGGTTCCCATGCCGCCATCTCCGATGGGCGCAATCAGCCGGTATGCTCCGATGCGCTCGCCCGCAAGACTCGGAGCGGATCGAACAACCGACGGGCTTCTCTCCAAAAAGCCGGATTGCTCCGCCGCACGGTGCTCGTCTAACAAGCCCTGCACATACTCAGCGATCTCCGGATGCTCGTGGCGCAGCGCTTCCAGCCAGGCGGCCCGATCCTCTCCCGACAAGGTCAACGCCTGGTCGAGATATGGGCTGACAAGCTGCCATTGCTCCGGATTCAATGTCGACATAACTGCCTCAACGGTCGCCCCGCAATTTCCGATGCCAGTAGATTCGAGCTTCTTCCAACCCCGGCCGACCTTGCTGCTGGCAGCCAGTTCGCGTCGCGCGAGCCGGTGAAGTTCAGAACAAAACGCGGCGAACAGGGTTTCGGTGTTGCGGCAATTCCCCGCCTCCGCGCCTTCAATCAAAGGGGACCAGCTGGATACCAGCGAACTCCTTCCCACAGGTGGGACGAAGTGTCGCTGAGGTTCTCGCATTTCGCGCCGATAGTCAAGCGTAACTGGTGCTCCCGCTGCCAAGCTGCATATCCTTTCAGCGGGTGATCGCTGCCAGACCTTGTCCGGACACGTTTCAAAAACTTTCCCGAAGATCTGTTGAGTCCAAAGAATCGCGGCCTTCGCCGACCACACTCCGGCGCAAGCGATTGCGGCTCGCGGCATACTGACTACTGGGCGGCGCCGTTGCGCGCCTTCGAGACTGCTGAGAATCTGTCGCTGTTGCTGCACCGTTCGCATACATTCCTCTCGTAAGACGGAAGCCGGCAGAATCGAAGACGCGGATGACGAGCGCACGCCCCGAAGTTTTTACTGGTGATCGCAATTGACCGCGTTGTTCCAATCGACGAATGCGCCCTGAGGGTTGTCTTTCCATGCCCAGACATGCAATTCAAAGAATGCCG
>JASLEQ010000355.1 GCA_030151135.1 Candidatus Sulfotelmatobacter sp.
CCCCGAACCCCATGTCATTGCGGAAGAACGCAAGCATCAGTACATAAGTGAGCGCCTGCGTGATGATTGAGAAATAGACTCCGGTGACGCGCGACCGGAATGCGAGCCATCCAAAGACTAGAGCGAGAGATCCGGGCGCGACGACGACCATCAGCAGGGCAAACCAGAAATGATTGAACCCATGCCAGAACCACGGCAAAGTTTTCCAGTTAAGGAAGACCATGAAATCGGGCAACACAGGATCTCCGTACACTCCGCGTGGCCCGATCTCGCGCATCAGATACATGCCGATTGCATATCCTCCAAGAGAGAAGAATGCCGCTTGTCCGAGGCTGAGTATGCCGCAGAAGCCCCAGATCAGATCTACCGAGAGAGCCAAGATCGCGTAGCACAGATATTTTCCGATAAGCGTCAGACCATATCTGGAAACATGCAGAGCCGAGGATTCGGGGGCCAGCAGATTCAGAGCTAAGACTACAACTACGAGCACCAGCAGACTGCCCAGGAACCACGTACTTGCCGGGTCCTTTACTCCGCCGCGTAAGAAGAGCAATGATCGAGATCGCATTGCTATGCACTCTCCGCTGCCCGGCCAGTAGCGGGAAACAGTCCTCTAGGACGCGCCTGGATAAACAGGATTAAAGCTACGAGGACGAGTATCTTTGCCATCACCGCTCCGGCATAGGGCTGCAAAAGTTGGTCGACGATGCCCATCAGCAAGCCGGCCACCATGGCGCCCCAAAGGCTGCCAACGCCTCCAAACACAACAACGAGGAACGAATCGATAATGTAGGACTGCCCGAGGTTCGCATTAACGTTGGTCACCTGACTAAGAGCTACTCCCGCGATCCCGGCAATGCCTGAACCCAGCCCGAAAGTGATGGCATCGACCCACTGGCTGCGAATGCCCATTGCTTTTGCCATGGCGCGGTTCTGCGCGACAGCCCTGATCTGCAGTCCGGTGCGCGTCTTCTTGAGCACAACCCATAATGCAGCGAACACGAGGACTGTGAAGATCACGATGTAAAGCCGGTTGTAGGTGATTGCGAGCGCATCGTTCAACTGCAGCGTGCCGCTCATCCACGCGGGCGTCTCGACAGACCGATTGAGGGCAGTAAATACGGTTCGAACCGACTGCTGAAGAATCAGGCTCACGCCAAATGTCGCGAGCAGCGTTTCGAGCGGGCGTCCGTAGAGGAAGCGGATGATGGTTCGTTCGATAAGAATGCCCATCAATCCGGAGACGAAGAATGCAACGGGAATCGCCACAAGGATCGATGACCCAATGTATCCCGGCATCAGGATCTGGACTACGTAGGTCGCATACGCACCCAGCATCATCAACTCGCCGTGCGCCATGTTGATGACTCCCATGACGCCGAAGGTGATTCCAAGCCCGATAGCAATCAGCACCAGGACCGAACCCAGGCTCAGGCCGAACAGAACCGTTTGCAGGCTGGAGTAGAACGACCGCCATGACTCGATGGATTTGACTGCCGCGCCGGCGGCCTTTCTCACCTGGGCGTCGCTTTCTGCGAAGTTCCCGTCGGGCGTTTTTTCCAGCATTCCTTGCAGCCTGTTGAGCACGTCCTGGCGGAGGCTGTTCTGCAGGGTGGAGATTGCCGCGAGACGTTCTCGGGCATCCGAGCTATCGAGTGAAGTGAGGGCAAGAGCTACGGCAATTTCTTTTTTCACTTTCGAACTGGTTTCAACTTGGCTGCGCTCCCGCAGCAATTGAAGGTTTTCTTCATTCAGATCGCGTTCAATATCTTTTACTGCGTCCAGACGGACTGTGGGGTCAGAACTCGATAACCCGAAACGGGCCAGCATGGTTTGGAGCATGCGGCGCAAGTGGTTGTTTGTGACAATTCTGGTCACGTCATCGCTCGCTACAGATCCTGCCGCCTTCAGCGTGAGTGGATCGATCAAACTGATTGTCGGCGAGTCCTCCACGCCTGCTTTTACAAGAAATACCTTTTGGTCCTGATTCCGGCAGTAGAGACGATCTTCCAGCAACGCGGTAAGCGTCTGGCGGGCGCTCGGATGCCCGCTCTGCACCATCTGTTCGGCAACTTGTCCCTTGTCTTCGAAGGTCGCATTACACAGTGAGTCGGCGGAGGCGACGAAACTCGCATCCGCCGGCGACTGCGCGTACAAGGCGACGAGACTCTGAGTGCCGAGTATCAGCCAAAGCAGGCATTGCCTGCCATGGCGAGGTAAGCACTTCCTCATTTGTAGTTTTGTCCTGAACACTTCTTCGTTGCGCTGTTGTAGTTCCCGCATTTCAAAGCGACCCAATCCGCCACAATGTCCTTATCGGAAGGGAGATAGGGAGACCAGGCCTGTCCCGCCACGGTCGTACTGGTCTTCCAGACCACGTCGAACTGTCCATCAGCACGAACCTCACCGATGTACACCGGTTTCGTGATGTGGTGATTCGGTAACACTTTGGCAATGCCGCCAGTCAGATTGGGGGTTTCAAGGCCGGGAAGCGCCGCAATCACTTTCTCCGGATCGGTTGTACCGGCTTTCTGTACGGCTTTCACCCACAGATTGAACCCGATGTAGTGGGCTTCCATGGGATCGTTGGTGGTGCGCTTTGCGTTCTTGATGTAGTCGTGCCAGCGCTGGATGAACGCCTTGTTGGCCGGAGTATTGATGCTCTCGAAGTAGTTCCAGGCAGCGAGGTGTCCGACGAGCGGTTTTGCGTCGAGTCCCGAAAGTTCCTCCTCGCCAACCGAGAAAGCTACGACCGGAATATCTTCCGCAGAAATCTTTTCATTCGCGAGTTCTTTGTAAAAGGGGACATTGGCGTCACCATTAATGGTTGAGACGACTGCAGTCTTCTTCCCCGCAGATCCGAATTTCTTAATCGCGGCCACCCTAGCCTGCCAGTCCGAGTATCCAAAGGGGGTGTAATTGATCGATATATCTTCGGCTTTCACGCCCTTGGAATGGAGATAGGCCTCGAGAATCTTGTTGGTCGTGCGTGGATAAACATAGTCTGTACCCTCCAGCACCCAGCGTTTTACGCCAACTTCCTTCATCAGATAGTCGACGGCGGGGATGGCCTGCTGGTTAGGAGCGGCGCCGGTGTAGATCACGTTTTTCGAGGACTCTTCCCCCTCGTACTGCACCGGGTAAAACAGCAGACCATTGTCCTTTTCGAAAACGGGCAGCACTGACTTTCTCGACACAGACGTCCAGCACCCGAAGACCACTGCCACCTTGTCCTTTTCCAGAAGTTCCTGAGCTTTTTCAGCGAAGAGCGGCCAGTTTGAGGCTGGATCAACGACGACCGGCTCGAGTTTTTTGCCCAGCAAGCCTCCCTTCTTGTTCTGCTCGTCAATCATCATCAGCACTGTATCTTTCAGCGTCGTTTCGCTGATGGCCATGGTTCCTGAGAGCGAGTGCAAGACTCCGACCTTAATCGTGTCTTGCGCGTTAGCGAGGCTGGCGCAAACCACTGCCAGAAGAAACAACGATGCAACGAATGACTTACGTGTGTGTCTCATTCATCCCCCTTCAAATGTCAGCGTTGTGCTATCGGAAGAGCTTCGAAAACTGGAGTTGCAGTCCAACTCCTGCCTGCCACGAGTTCGCTCTCACAGAATTAAAGTGAGTGTCCCTGTAAAAACTCATCAGGCGAGCGTCAAATTGCTTGATGACGTAGTTCAGATTTACTTCAGCCGTATTCTGTCGATAACTCGGATTTGGGCCGCCGCCTATCGCCCCGTCAGTGAATTCCGCAATGGCGTACTTTCCGAGCACCTCGAACTTGCCCATTCCGACAGGTTTGGGAATCAGGAAGGATGCAAGGCCATAGCCTCCTTCGCTCTTCACGTATTTGGGATCGTAGCCACCGAGCCCGTTGTAGCGGGCGTATTCGCTCTCTATGGTGAAAGCGCCCCCATGCAGGACTTTTCTCTCCATCAAGAAGTCGGCGGTTGTCCCGGTTCTGCCGGATTGCACCTGGGTCGCCCCACCGATAGCAAGCAGATTCTTGTCACCGTAGTAAGTGCCATTCAGGTAGTAGCCGTTCTCCGCATCCCAAAAGTCGATCTGTATACGGCTGGCCCAAATCAAGCTCGTGCTGGTGGTTGCGGTACCACCGTCGAATGCTCCAACGGAAACTTTTACTTTCGCGCTGCCCGCTTTGAAGTCGCCCCAATACGTGACCCCGTTATCGCGACCTTGAAAGACAAATGGATATCCGTCCTGAATACCGTCGCTGTAGACAGACCATTCATTCGCATAAAAGGGGCCATACAGGTTTGCGCGGTCGCTGGGCGGGAGAAATCGGCCAAACCAGACATTGAACTTCGGCGAGACGTGAAATTGTCCCACCGCGTCCAATATCTCCATCGTGTTGGTGGTGTTGTTGTAGTCTGTGTTGAACATCACACTGATGTCTTTCGTGACGTCTCCACCTAGATAGATACGGGCATGATTGAGCGAGAATTGATCGAGGCCTGGCGTACCGCTGGTTTCCGTGTGACTGTAACTTCCCTGGATTCCTGCGCCGACAGTGAGCGAAGGTTCGAAGGCCTGACCGTAGACAGAAG
>JASLEQ010000434.1 GCA_030151135.1 Candidatus Sulfotelmatobacter sp.
CCCCAAGCGAACATCTGTCGGCTTACCGGCCTGGTTCAGCTTATAGGTGTTTTCAAAGAGCCGGCCGCGCTGCAGGTTTCCCATAAGATCGTTGCGGTCCAACTTCAGGCCTGAGTAGTCGCGTGATGGTTGCGGATTTCCGATTCTGTTTCGGATCGATGCCAGTTTTTCTTCGGCCAGCTTTTTGGTCGCGTCGCTCATCCACGGCAGCGTACTGAATTCCTGGCCGAGGGCCGTTTCAAGAGCGCTCACCAGCTTCTCCATTCCGGCCGTTGTACCACGAGGAAAGTTTTGCGCGACCCAGTCCTGCCCAATGGCGTCCCCGAGCGCCTCATCGGTCATCTCGGTGCACCTTTCCCCGCGCGACATGGGTTGTTCCTGTCGCGCGAAGAAGGTTCCCCAAAAAGCGAAATCCTCGTCCCTGAAGGCTTTTGGAAGCGCGTCGGCCTGCTCGCTGAGAACGTGCCACCTGAAGTAGGACCTCCACATCTCGACGGGGATGGTGGAGAGCAGGCCGTCGACTCCCTTCAGAAAGTCAGGGTCGGCTACGTTGAGTTTTGCAATTGGCGGCGGACCCAGGCGCGTGAAAAAGGAGGTAAAGTCGAACCCGGGAGCGAGCTTCCGAACATCAGCAAAGGGGAGGATATGGATGCGCTTTGCGGGGTCGCTCAAATCGGTACGGCTACTAGAAACCTTGGCCAGCATCGTCTCGACATTGAGAACATTCTGTGCTTCAGTCTCGGCCCGATCCATCGAATCACCGGCAAGCATGAATGCATGAGCCATGTGGATCACGAACCGTTTGCGAAGATATCCTCGGGTGCTCAAATATTGCTCACGGCTTGGCAATGTCAGGCCGCTCTGGGAAATACTCAGGATTTGCCTTGACGAGTCACTCGGATCCGGTTCCACATCGAGGGCGACCAGCGGGGCAGGCTCGCCGGCCCCGGCGAGATCGCCCATCAGCGCAGCCACGCCCTTTCCATCCTGAAGGTCGGAAATACGCTTTAGAACAGACTCAAGAGGCTTGAGGCCTTTGCTCTCCAACAAGGCAACGTCCATACATGCGGAAAAGTAGTCTCCATATTGCTTTTGCAGCGGAGTTGCCGGCTTTGTTGCGGCAGCAAGCAACAGCTGCCTAATCTGATAGAGGTTGCGCTCCTGCAGCAGCGAGAACGAACGCACCCACCGCACCTGGTCGCTGGGAAGCGGATTATCCCTGATCCAGTTGCCGCACGCGTACTGATAAAAGTCGGTGCATGGATCGACAGTTTTGTCGATGGCAGAGAGGTCGAGACCCTTGAGTGCGGCCGGCGCCACCGGCTTCGCTTCATCGCTGCGCAATGCTGGCGCTGTCTCCGCCAAGGCGGTCGAGACAATAGAGAAAGACGCAAAAAGCAGCGCGATAGCCAGCGTTACCGCTACCCCGTGGGTTCCTCGCGGGCATGTGCTTGTCATTTGATCTTTTTTGTCACATTGAGATTGGAACAAGGAATACCCCGACACGTGGGCAGCCGCGACCCGTCTTGAAAACGAATCGCGGCTGCGCCCGAGAGGAATCCGGTTTGGTTATCCGGCTTCCCTTCCTAATCACGATCCGGAAGCGCGAAAGCAATCACGGCATCTCCAAGCGTGACACTTTCACCCGGCTCGCCGCCGAATCCGTAGACCACGTACTCTTTGCCGTTGACGACATAAAAAGCTGGAGAGGCATTTGCGCCGCCTGCATTGGGGACGGTCGAGGAATCAAACGTCCACAGGATTTTGCCTGTCCTGGCATCCGCGGCATGGAAGAGCCCGCTGCTTTCGCCGAAGAAGACCAGGTCGCCGGCGACTCCCACGCCCGAGTCGGGAGCAGAGCCAGGAATGCGGATTTTCCAGGCGACCCTTCCCGTTCGGACGTCGACCGCTCCGTAAACGCCATGATCTACCTCGCCGGCTATGTCGCTGAATGCGATGTTGTTCGCTTCATCGACACCGATGTTTGCCGGCTTATAACGGGCATGCGAATAGATGAAGTGGGTTCGCGGGCTATAAGCGGCAGGCGGCCATTCCATTCCTCCGTCGGCCCACGGTTGGTACGCCATTGCCGTGGGTTGATACGGGCTCCACATGGGAGCAGGAACGACGCCGGCCGGAACCGGAGTGCACCCCGACACGATCGATACGCAGGGTTTCACCGAGTGCGAGGTCAGGGATTCAATCGAGGAAACGGGTTGGGTAGACCAGGGAGATTCCCACGACGGCTCGGTGGGAACCGACACTTCCTTATAGGGGAAGAGCGACGCCCCATTGCGGCGGTCCAGGATGAACATGTAGCCCGTCTTCGACGTGTGCTCAAGGGCCGGAATGCCATTCAGGGTGAGCAGCAATGTTGGCTGCGGGCCGTCAAAGTCCCACATGTCGTGGTGGACAAACTGGAAGTGCCACTTATACGTCCCGGTCCTAGAATCGATGGCTACAATCGACGTGGAGTAGAGGTTCGTTCCCTCGCGACCGTTGCCCGGGCATCCCACCGGCATTACGCCGAAGAAGGCGCAGGGACTCGGCCAGGGATAAGCGTTTCCGGTGGCGAAGTACAGCATATGGAGCTCGGGATCGTAGCTGGGATTTCCCCAAACCGATGCTCCACCCGTAAGGTATGTGTCCCCGCCCCACGAGTTGGGCTCAGTGGTCCAAAAACGCCATACCAAAGCGCCCGTGCGCTGATCGTACGCATCGACGTGACCGCGCACCGCAAATTCGGCTCCCGAGACGCCAACAACCACGAGGTTTCCCACGATCTGGGGCGCAATTGTCATCGAGGCACCCTTGGTCGGGAGGTCGACCGTGGTCTTCCAGACGACCGCGCCGGTTCTTGCATTCAGCGCCACAAGGGTCGAGTCGAGACGCGCATTGAAGATCAACCCGTCGTTATATGCCACCCCGCGGTTGTCGTTGTTGCAACAAATCGGCAAGGTTGAGGGCGAAGCCATATCAGTGGGGTGATAGGCCCAGATCTGCTTCCCCGTCGCGGCGTTCAAAGCGAAGACATCGTCGTCGCCGGTGGTTATATACATCACGCCGTTGATCACCAGCGGCGTCATTTCCATCGCCATGTTAGGGTCGAAAACCCCGGTGTGGAAGACCCACGCAGGCTTGAGCCGGGAGACATTCCCCGGGTTGATCTGGTCAACGTTCTGGTACCGTTGGTTGTCCAGAGTATTTCCATGATATCGCCAGTCCATATTGGGCTGAGCGAATGACGGTAGGCTGCCTGCACTCACGAGCAAACCAAGAGCGCACGCATTGACTACGAGATCGACGCGAATCGATCCCGCGCGAACCGAGTTTCTCATCGCTGTCCTTCTTTTGAGCCACGCTCGAGTGACAGAATACGGGCGGCTCCGCCTGAGTCACTTGATGGTGCCGCGTAAGCGACATCGATCAAGCAAGTGATTCGACGCATCGCAACTTACTCGCGAAGGGTCTGCCCTCGAATCTGACTTAGATTGACAACTTCGGCCCTTTGGCGTGCCCGTTACGTCAAGCTTCCGCTGGAGCGTAGCAGTTGATCTCGCAACCGAGATTCGTTACTTTGACTTCCGGGCGGATCCAAACTTTTGTCTTCATAGCACCCTCCTGGGTGACTGCAGTTCCGTGTCGATTGGTGACGTGAAAGCTTGTCTCTGAGGGTAGCCAAGGCATTCAGCAGCGACTTGTGAAAAGTCGAGAACTTCGGGGAAGCGATTACATGCAGCGGCGAACCAGTACATGCGAACTGGCCGCCATACTAGGTATTCGCTAGTTGCACTCAAGTTGCGCTTTGTCAAGGAACACGTAAAGACTTGTAAATTTTGCGAATTTAGGAGAAGGCGTCGTCTGCTTGAAGTTATGTTGACGGCGTTGTTAATGAACGGTGAATGCGAACCGTGAACTTAGTAAGTTCACCAACTCCATCCGCGCGTTGTTACGTTCGCAACTTCCGGCTCGATACTTGCATGGTTCGGTCTTTGCCGTTACGCCTTGACAGTAGGCCAAACATTCATTCATATTCCTCGGACGAGGTGAATATCCTAAGCCCCACGCACAGCAAAGCTGGACAACACGCTGTCATGAATACCCGGATTCCAATCAGCCCCGAAGCCGATGGGATTGATGTTGGTCCCAAGTTCAGCAGCTGTATCCCGGCGGAAAGATAGCCAGTGTTACATTTCCGGCTGCTGGGCACGGCTGCGGGCGGTGGGTTCCCGCAATGGAACTGCGCGTGCAGCATCTGCGTTTCCTGCCGCATGGAACCTGACAAGGTGCCGCCGCGTCTACAACTTCAGGC
>JASLEQ010000475.1 GCA_030151135.1 Candidatus Sulfotelmatobacter sp.
TACGAATTGGACGCAAAATTAGATACGCCTGAGGCGTTGCTGTTCGCGTAATTCAGCGTGTAATAACCAAAAAGCTGCACCTTCGATCCAACGCGAACATTGGCATTCGCAATCAATTGATTCTGCCGGAACACCGCTTCCGATGTGTACTCGTAGACGTTACCTCGCGTCGGGTCGGGACGCACGGTACTTCCGGGCAACGGCGCATTCGCATTAATAGTGACGAACTGATCAAAACCGCGCGAGTTTAGATATGTCAGTGACAGGGTTGCTGATTTCGTGACTTGTCGTTCCACGCTGATTGCGGATTGGAGCGTATAAGGCGCGTGCAGTCTCGGGCTGACTTCATACACCGTTGGGGTCGAGACTGCCCCCGCCAACGAACAGTTCGCCGCGACTGGGAAACAGGTAGGGTTGTTGATCACGTACTGTTGTTGAACCACGCCGTTGACTCGCTCGACCTGCAGAATCTGCTCCGCTTGAAAGCGATCGTAGAACATTCCAAATCCACCGCGAACTACCACTTTCGGGGCAGAGTTCCTGCCGCCCACGCCCCAGGCAAAGCCGAACCGCGGCGCCCAGTCGGCACGATCGTGAATGTATCCCTGGGTTTCAAATCGCAATCCCCCGCTCAACGTTATATTCGGACGGACGCGCCAATCATCCTGCGCGTACAGGCCGGCGTCGTAATTGGTGATTTCGGTCTGGGGAACGCCGGTTGTGATCGATAACTGTGTCGCGTTTGGCGTGCCTGCGTTCTGATGTTGCTGGCCATAGAGATACGACACCGGACATGGTGTGGTTGCCGGTAAGAAATTCGGATCGCCCGGCGTATGACAATTAAGATCCGTGTTCTCGTTCAACGATGAGAATGTGAATGTCCCGTTGAAACTGGATGTCGAATAGTTCGCATCCCGCAACGCCCTCACTCTGGCACCGAACTTGATCGTATGATTCCCGTTGATTAAGGACGTGTAGTTCTGAAATTCATAGTTGTCGGTGTGGTCAATAATGGTCTGCTGATTATTTCCCCCGCCACCGAACGCTCCGCGGACATTGATGGTGGGGTCACTATTGAGCGCGTTCTGAGTGTCCCGTTCTCTCAGGTATTGAAAGCGCGTCTCGTTGACAATTTTCGTCCCATATACCTGCGTGTCGCCAATCTGGAGGGTTTGCTCGTCCGATGTCTCATCGTAGCCTTGCGACGCTAGGTTGAATTGTCCGACGCCATCATTGTTTTGCGTATCACGAAAGAATTGGTACCTGGCGGTGAGTGTATTGTTCTTCGAAATGGCGTAATCCAGGCGCGGGCTTATGTTGGTCCTGCCACGCGGGTTGGGGACATTCTCAATGGCGGTCGTGCGGTCAAAACTCTGGTCCAACACGGGCGCGTTTACGATTGCCAGATCATTGATGTTGCGCCGCTCCGCGTTGAAGAAAAAGGATGCGGACTTACCTAGTGGCCCACCGACATTGCCGCTGTATTGTGTGGAATCGTAGGCCGGTATGTTCTGCCCCGCGAAAGGATTATTGGAGTTGAGGGCCGAAGTATTCCCCATCACGAAAAACTGCCCATGAAACTTGTCTGTTCCTGGCTTGGTGAAAATCTCAATTCGTCCGTAACCGAGTTTGTCGTATTCGGAGGAAAATGGGTTCTGGTTGATTCGAATCTCTCGAATCGATGACTTCGGGGGAAGCTGGCCTGCGGTGAATCCGTCGATATACATCTGACCGCCATTGGGCCCGGCAGAAGGCCCGGCCAGCGCCGTCAGATCCGATTCAAGTTCATCGGGATCATCCGGCAGCGCATCCAGTTCTTTCCCTGAAATCGTGATCGCCCCGGCATTGTTCGTTGGATTGACATCGACCGTCGGAGCATTCTCGGACACCTGCACCTTCTGCGTTTCCACTTCAATGGCCAACGACACGTTCAACCGCATCGGCTGATCTGCAACGGTTACGTTATCGTTCTCGTACAGGGTGAAGCCAGTGGCCGAAACGGTCAGGGTGTATTTACCTGCAGGCAAGCTCTTGAATTCATACGCCCCTTGACCGTTACTCTGCACTACGATCGGCGCGCCACTCGCCGGAGTCATGATTACAGTCGCGCCCGGAACCGCAGCCCCTGATGGGTCACTCACCTGACCGCGGAGCGCACCTCCGCTGGTCTGCGCACCAAGAAAAACGCTTATGCCCACGAAGAACAGGAACGCGACGAAACTGCGAAGACACTTCCATACCAGCATGATCTTTTCCATTTCTATGAGTTGATAAATGCTGAGTGCTTAAACTCTGCGCCTCATTGCGCGTCGCCCGGCGCACCTCCGCCGAGGCTCCAGGGCGATAACATCATGGCCTGGCCTGCACTGGGCGCCGCCTGCAAGATTGGTTCGACTCCGCTCAATAATGTGATGGCCGTTTGCCCGCCCGCGGCAGTCCCCTCGGTAGCCAGAACGATCACGGCATCCCCCTTTTGCAGGTTTAGATCCGCCAGACTCGAGGCAGGCAGTCGGCGCAGAACTCTTTGCAAGTCCGGAGGGCCGGCAGGTCTTCCAACGCCGGCGCCCCCATTTGCGGTGGCCGCAGCCTGTCCTTCGCCCTGGGTCGGGGGCGCACGCCGCGCTCCCGCGGCGCCCGAGGAGGGCATTCCCGCAGGCATGGCGCTCTTTAACCGCATTGCGAACATCTGGGCCATTTGCGCCGGAATCTTGTGCACTTGTGAGTCGCTCGTCACTTTGATTTGAACCGTCTTCTTGGTGGCTAGATCCTCGACGTTCAGCGTGCCAGCGCTTGCGTCCACAGATTTGACGATTCCTGCAAATTGGGGGAAACTCCCCGAAAAAATTTGCTCGGCCGTAATTTCGGTTCCCTCCGAATTACGGTTCCCGAGAGCGCGCAATTGGTCACCTTCACGGACGTCCTGCAATGAGCCTCGCTTTGCATCTTCCGGCCTTGGTGAATCTGACGCATACCGATAAACCACCGTGGTGGGCGTCGTGTGGACGAGCAGAGTTTTCCTCCCTGAGAGGCTAGGAATCTCAATGGTTACAGTACCGGCGCTGGCGTCGACACTTTGCACGCGGCCGCCCACCCCGCGCTTCTGCCAATCCTGACGGATCTGATCGCTGACAGCTGCTACGGCGGCCTTCGTAATGACAATGACCTCTAGAGCGTTCATTGCCGCCCCGTCCTGCGAAGCCGTACCGCGCACCCGCACCGTATCGCCCACCTGCAGATCCTGGACCTGGATCGGGGTGGCACTTTTCAGGTCCTTTTCACCAGGAGCCAGCCTCAGGAGGCGCGCCGTAGGCGCGACCGTGGCAGTCACGTCAGGTCCACTCCCGGACGTCACGGTCAAGGTATGTCCCGATATAGCTTTGATCGTCCCAATCTTCTTCGCGATCGCGGTCTGACCCGTCTCTTGTGCCCGAGCTTTGGCCCCAAGAGCAGCCGTCGCGAAGGGTAAGCACGCTATCAGCGTCCAAAATAGAAAGGTTCGGATGTTCTTTGGCATACTTCCAAGTTTACTTTACCTTTTCCCATGCGGCGCAAGTGCATGATTTACAAAGTTTTACCTTCGCCAACGGAGGATTACAAGAGCAGCCCGTCATCCCTGCTCCGGATGCACCCAGACAGCTAATAGACGGTCGATCGCCCGCTCGTTACGATCACTCTAGATCAGTCTGTTGTGCGAACGAGTCTACGGGATGGCTGTCTCTTATTTGCGAACGTCCGTCGCTCTTTTTCTAGTCCTTATGCTTCCTCCCGCGCTCCTGGGCCAAGAACTCCCGGAACACGGGGGCGGGGCAATCCTTCATTCCAACGGTGGTGTTTGGGTCAACGGATACGAAGCTCACGACTCTGCGGCAGTCTTTCCCGGCGATCTGATTGAGACGAAAACCGGGTTTTCCGCCAATTTGAGCATCGATGGATCGACGGTCCTTCTCGCGCCTGAAACCGTCGGCAAGTTCCAAGGCGACCTCTTCGATCTGGACCATGGGATCGTGTCGGTCGTCACATCGAAGGAATTCAAGGTGCGTGTGAACTGCATCCGGGTCGTACCAGTCGCTACCGACTGGACCGAATACGTGGTCATCGACCTCACCGGGACCGTGGAGGTAGACGCGCGAAAGAAAGACGTAAATGTAGAGCACGAACAGAGACTGGGGAAACCAAGCGCTGAAAACCAGGCTGAACACGCCTCGGTTCACGAGGGAGAGCAGAAGAAATACGAAAGTTCAGAAATCTGCGGCGCGCCACCGGGCCCGACCAGCCCTGCGAGCGGATTCAGCCCGAAGTGGATCGCCGCCGGAGCCGGTGCGGGTGGCCTTCTGCTGTGCGTCGTTCTGCATTGTTTTGGAGGGGGTTCGTCAGGCCCGAAGAATCCGGACATCAGTCCGAATACCCCGTAAATCGACATCATCCGTTACAGGGATTCCTCAGCATCTCCTGGCATTTGCGGAATCCAGCTGCGACGGTTCCGCATCTCTTTCGGTATACTGGATTCACATGGCTGTTCTGAAAAATATCGCCGCCATCGCCAAAGGCATGAGCATCACGTTCACCGAGATGTTCAAGCCGACCATCGTCGAGAACTATCCCGACGGCAAGGGCCCACTGCGAGGCGCCCGGATTGAAGCCCGTTTTCGTGGCGCACACGTGCTCCAGCGCGATGAAAATGGACTTGAGAAGTGTGTCGCGTGCTTCCTATGCGCGGCTGCCTGCCCCTCGAACTGCATTTATATCGAGGCTGCCGAGAATACGGCCGAAAACCGCGTCAGCGGCGCCGAACGCTACGCCAAGGTTTACAACATCGACTACAACCGATGCATTTTCTGCGGATATTGTGTCGAGGCCTGCCCGACCGATGCGATCACGCACGGCCACGGATTTGAGCTGGCCACTTTCAACGCGACCAACCTGGTCTACCGCAAGGAGATGATGCTGGCCCCCCGGCCAGCACACATGGGCGCCAATGCTGTTTTCAATCAGGCCGACGTGAACGGCGGGGCGCCGGCAGAAATGGTGCCGGGGAGCTGACCTTCGAGAAAGTTCCATATTGATCACGCCGGTCCATCAGAGACCGGCGTTTGTGTATACAAGAATTTTATTGCCGTGGATTCATGCGAATGAACCGCGGATCAGAATTTTGATTCGCTAGGAGCTAGCGGCTAGTAGCTAGAAGCTTAAATGCCTGACTTCTTACAGACCGTGCGCGACCGAGTCGTTGTGTACGACGGCGCGATGGGCACCAACATCCAAAAGCGCAATCCCACTCTGGATGATTACTGGGGGAAAGAGAATTGCAGCGAAGTGCTGGTGCTGAGCCGACCGGATATCATTCGCGACATTCACGGTGATTTTTTCCGCGTTGGTTGCGACATCGTGGAGACCAACACCTTCGGCGGATCGCGGATCGTACTGGCCGAATTCGATCTCGCTGATCGCGTGCATGAGATCAACGTGAGAGCGGCGCAACTGGCACGTGAAGTGGCGCAACAGTTCTCGACGAAAGATAAGCCTCGATTTGTAGCCGGGTCGATGGGGCCTACGACAAAGCTTCCGTCCCTCGGACACATCAGCTTCGATGCGATGGTGAAAGCGTATGAGGAACAAGCCTCCGCGTTGATCGAGGGCGGAGTCGACATCCTTCTGGTAGAAACCGCCCAAGACCTGCTGCAAGCCAAAATTGGGGTTATCGGCGTAATCGAAGCCATGCGGAAGTCCGGCAAGCGGCTCCCTGTCACGGTTCAAGTCACGCTCCAGGAGTCTGGCACGATGCTGCTGGGCACCGAAATTGGCGCGGCCCTTACTGCTCTCGAGCCGTTCGACGTCGATGCTATCGGTCTGAATTGCGCTACCGGTCCGAAGGAGATGAACGATGCTGTCCGGTACCTGGCCCTGAATTCGACCAAGCAGGTTTCTGTGCTTCCGAACGCAGGTTTGCCCCATAACGAGGGCGGCCATGCGGTTTACAAGCTAACGCCGCAGGAACTCGCCGACTATCACAAACACTTCGTTGAGGACTACGGGGTCCGCATCGTCGGCGGATGCTGTGGCACCACTCCCGAGCACTTGAAAGCCGTGGTGGATGCGGTCTCCGGCGCCGAACCTGCCAAGCGCGACGTAAAGCGAACCGGGGCGGCATCGAGCGCCTATACAACTGTTCCTCTCGATCTGGAGCCGAAGCCCCTCATCGTCGCCGAGGAAATGAACACCACCACCCGTGTCGATCATTTCCGAAAACTCGTGCAGGGCAAGAAATACGACGAGATTCTCGCTCTCGCCAAGAGACTCGTTAACGACGGATCCCACATGCTGGATCTCTGCTGCGCGATCGTCGGCGAAGACGAGAAGGGCTACATCACTTCGATCCTGGAAAAGATCGCGACGCGCGTTCCTGCGCCTATCCTGGTCGATTCCACTGAGGCCGACGTCGTGGAAGAAGCTCTGAAGCGCATTCCCGGACGCGCCATCATTAATTCGATCAATCTGGAAGATGGCGAGAAACGCACCTCACAGGTTCTTCCCATGGCCAAGCGCTACGGCGCGGCCGTGATCGCTCTCACGATCGACGAAGAGGGTATGGCGCTCACCGCCGACAAGAAAGTGGCGATCGCACATCGCATCCATGATCTCGCGGTCAATAAGTATGGACTCGATTCGACGGACCTCATCTTCGACGCTCTGACGCTGCCCATTTCCACCGGACAAGAGGAGTACCGGACAGCGGGAATGGAGACGCTCAAAGCTGTGGAGCGCATCAAGAAAGAATTACCGCAGGTCAAAACGATTCTGGGCGTGAGCAATATCTCTTTCGGTCTCGACGCCTACCCGCGACGCGTTCTGAATTCAGTCTTCATGCACGAAGCAGTGGATCATGGCCTCGATATGGCCATTGTGAATTACACGAAGATTTATCCGCTTTACAAGATCCCGCAGGAAGAAGTCGATCTCGCGCGCAAGCTGATTTTCCGCGACGAATCGGCTGGCGATCCACTGCAGATCTACATGGCGCATTTTGCCGGAACGAAGGGCAAACCAGCGGCTTCGACCACGGCGCACGTCGACACCTTGTCGGTCGAAGATAAATTGAAATTCGCCATCATCAATGGCGAAAAATCGGTCGGGGACGGCGCAAACAAAAAATCCCTGGAAGCGTTATTAGATGAGGCCCTATTCACCTACACGCCCCTGGACCTGATTAATACGATCTTACTGGATGGCATGAAAACAGTCGGCGACCTGTTCGGCGCGCGCAAGATGCAGTTGCCGTCCGTTCTCGATTCCGCCGGGGTGATGAAACAAGCCGTTGCCTATCTCGAGCCGAAAATGGAGAAGAAGGCTGGCTCGGCAAAAGGCACAATCGTGCTCGCGACCGTAAAAGGTGACGTGCACGACATCGGCAAGAATCTGGTGGACATCATCCTTTCTAACAATGGTTTTCGGGTGATCAACCTGGGCATCAAGCAGCCCGGCGATTCCATCATCAAGGCCGCGCAGGAGCATCACGCGGACGCGATTGGCCTCAGCGGCCTGCTCGTGAAGTCTACGCTGGAAATGAAGTATGTCATTCAAGATCTCGAGCGACAGAAACTGGAGTTCCCTGTGATCTGCGGCGGGGCGGCTCTTACGCGCAAGTACGTGGAAGACGACCTTCGCCGCGAATACAAAAGCGGCGTCTTTTATGCAGACGACGCCTTCGCAGGCCTGCACATCATGGACGATCTCTCCACTGAGAATGGTGCTCGCGAGCAGCGATTGACAGAAGGCCGTACGGTGAAGGAGTACGCTAAAGCCACCGCGGTCGATGACGAAACCGGGCCGGTGTTTGCAGAGCGCAGCGCCGTCGTCACGGATGCTCCAAACATCCCCACTCCGCCGTTCTGGGGCGTGCGCGTCAAGAAAGATTACAACCTGCGCGAGCTTTTCAATTACATCAACGAAACCGCGCTGTTTAAAAATCAGTGGCAGTTGAAGACAGCGTCACAAGCGGACTACATTCGCCTTGTAGACGAAAAGTTTCGCCCGATTCTCCGTAAACTGGAAGACGAAGTCTTCGAATCCGGCCTATTCGCTCCAGCTGTGGTCTACGGATACTTCCCTGCCCAGAGCGACGGCAACGACGTCATTGTGTATCAACCGCCAAAAGGCCAGGGCCCACATTCCTGCGGCACTTCGTGGAGCACCGGCCTGCCGGAACTGCTTCGTTTCACCTTCCCACGGCAAAAAGAAGGTCGCAAGCTGGCCATTGCAGACTTCTTCGCACCAAAGTCGTCCGACAAGATGGACGTGATCGGTCTTTCTCTGGTCACGATCGGCCCGGCCGCTACGGTCGAGACACAACGCCTCTTCGAAGGCGGTGAGTACACAAAATACCTATACCTTCACGGGCTGAGCGTCGAAACGGCCGAAGCCCTGGCCGAATTTCATCACAAGAAAATGCGCGAGGAATTAGGTATCGGTGGACAGGACTCCCCACACATCCGCGACTTGTTCCATCAGAAATACCGCGGATCCCGGTACTCGTTCGGATATCCCGCGTGTCCGAACCTTGAGGATCAGACCAAGCTCTTCGCGCTTCTCAAACCAGAAGAGAACGTTGGAGTGCGTCTCACTTCAGGATTTCTGCTGGAACCGGAGCAGAGCACTTCTGCGATTGTAGTTCATCATCCCGCCGCGAAATATTTCGTGGTGTGAAGCGTTAGCTCTACGGTCCCGACTCCTTTTTCTGATCACACACTCCGGTCGTAGTCTGTGAATTCAAAACATCCGTCCACGCTTTTCCATTGGGTGCGTTCAGCAATGCTGGTGTGGTGAAGTCAAAGAACTCATTGAGATCGACACAGCCCGACTGGTTTCCGCAGGATGAATCTTGCCAGTAGGCATCCCGCGCCGTGAGCGGTTGCACTCCGAACATCTCTTCAATAAACCCAAGGATGGCGGTGTAATCTCTCGGTGTATGCGAGACGAAATCTGGCTTCGCATATGGTGAGATCACGATCAGTGGCACCCGGAACCCTGTCAGGTCAAACGTCCCACCAAGTTTGCCGACTTGGCAGTAGCCCACCGACCCATTATTCGCGTCCGGACACTGGCCGGGACCGTAGTTGTCCGGCAGAGGCACCATGAATGGCGGCACATGATCGTAAAGGCCGCCACCTTCGTCATAGGTGAGAAAGAAAATCGAATCGCTCCACGCGTCGCTCTGCATCAGCGCTTGAATGATCGACTGTACATAAGCAGCACCGCTCTGGATGTTGTTATCCGGATGCTCATCGAGTCCACTTGCGCCTGAGGCACTATCGATGAATATGACCTGCGGCAAGGCTTTATCCGGATCACACGGACTGCCGCTGCACATTCCCGCAAGACGATTCATCAAATCGGTGTATGGAAACACCTTCGGCTGAATACTGGGGTCATTAAAGTCCTGGAAGTTCGCCAGGAAAACTCCATCATGGTAGTAGTACAGCCAGCTCACATTAGCGTTGTTCATCGCTCGAAAGATGGTAGGAGCGGCGTACAACGGGTGATCGCCGTTGTCGGGATACTCATGGCCGAATGACGTCGCCGCCATGAGATACATACGATTGGGCACGGTATTGGCCAAGATGGGCGAATGCCATGCATCACTGGTCGGAAAGAACGACGCCAAATCGTAGTAGTAGGGCAAATCGTCTTGATTGTAGTAACCCAAGGCGCGGCTGCCCGTTGGATCGTAGTTGTTTGTGACATTGCTCGTGGTGTCGAGAAAGTTGTCCATCGAGAACGAGCTGTTCGTAAAGGTGTTCGTCGTAGCCCACGCGGGATCTCCGCCCACAAGATCAGTATCGTGATGGCTTTCGTCCCATGACGGCGTCAGACTTTCTGTGCATACCGTCGTTTCATGGAAGGGCTGAACCTGTGCGCCATTGTCATTATGGTTCGTCAGCGTGACGCTCGGATTAAAACCATCGATGGTTTGCGTGTCAGTGATCCCAAACTGTGCCAGACGACCGGGACGGTAGGCGCCTAGTTGTCCAAAATACATGTCGAACGAGCGATTCTCCTGCAGCATGAAAAAGATGTGCTTTATGGTGCCGGAGTTCTTGCTCGTAACAGTGACTGTTGCAGACTGGCTGATACTGCTTCCATCACTGGCAGTCGCGGTAGCGGTGTAGGTGGTCGATGCGGGTGGATTCACCGTTGCGCTACCTTGCGGGGTCGCGCAGGGGTTGCAAACGACGTGACCTGATGCATCGGTCACCGTGAACGCGCTGGGAGTCCCCCCAGTAATCTGCCACGTCAATGTAGCCTGCTGGCCAGCTGTGATGGTGCTGGGAGATGCCGTGAAAGAAACGCTGAGAGGAACAGTGACGGTGACAGCCGCCGGCCCAGCAGTACCGCCTGGCCCCGTAGCTGTGATCGTAAATACAGTTGTCTGGCTCACTGGTACGACTGCGGAACCCGAGGTTGGCGCCGGGCCGCTATCGTCGCCTAGCGGGATCGATGGATTGAAAGTGACCGAGGTCGCATTCGCCGTTACCCATGTCAGAGTTGTCGTCTGTCCTGCGCTGACGTTAGTAGGACTCGCCGTAAACTGGGTGATCGAGGGCGTACCGATCGTAACCTGCACCTGCGCCGTTGAGGGCGCGCTGGATCCGCCCGGCCCAGTCGCGACGATGCTATAGGTCGTATTCTGCGTAGGGGCGTCTGTCGCAGAACCGGACGCCTGAGAACTCGTGGTTACGGTGCGACCGCTGTTTGTCGTGACGGTCACCGATGTAGCATTCGCAGTCTGCCATGTGATGGTTACAATTTGACCCGCGTTAATCGACCCCGGGCTCACAGCGAAGTTCGTCACTTGCGGAACCCCTCCAGAAACCTGCACCTTCGCTACACCGGCCGGGCTTGTGCCGCCTGGACCAGTTGCAATTGCCGAATACGTGGTCGAATTTGTGGGACTGTCTTTCACTGAACCGGTCGACGCGGAACTGGTGGTGACAGTACGCGTACTCGAACCGTCGGAAGCTGTAATGGTCACTGAGTTTGCGTTTGAAGATTGCCAAGTGAGGGTGACGCTTTGACCACTAGTTATGGAGTTTGCACTCACCGACAAAGAAACAGT
>JASLEQ010000476.1 GCA_030151135.1 Candidatus Sulfotelmatobacter sp.
ATGAACGTGGCGGAGATCATGCACGTGATCGGCGATGTGCATGGGCGGACGTGCTTGATCATCGATGATCTGATCGACACGGCAGGAACGCTGGTAAAGACGGCGGCAGCGCTGAAAGAAAACGGAGCGAGTGAAGTTTATGCTTGCGCGTCGCACGCGGTGCTATCGGGGCCGGCGGTGGAGAACATCAAGAATTCGGTCATCAAGCATGTGGTGGTGACGAATACGATCCCGCTGAATGCGGAAGCCGACGCGGCGCGGACGGAAAAGGGAGGAAAGATTACGGTCCTCTCGATTGCGGGACTGATTGGCCGGGCGATCCAGGCCAATCATGAAGAGACTTCGGTGAGTAAGTTGTTCATGTGAGTACCAATTTGGAAGCGCGCCAATCGCGCCCATTCGGTCGCTTGCGCTCTCTCAGGGCAGGCTACGTGGAGGGAGCGGCGTGCCTAGGTCCTTCGCGAGACAAAAAGCGTCTCGCTCAGGATGACAACGCTTAATTCTTTGGATAGGAATTGACATTTATGGCGACTGCATTAGAAACGAACGCATTGGAAGCACAGACACGGGAGCCGGGGACGAAGAACCATGCGCGGCGCGTGCGGCGGGATGGAAAGATTCCAGCTGTGGTGTATGGAGCGGGCAAGGAGTCTCTCCCGGTGACGGTGGATCCTCGGGTGGTGACCCGCATCCTGAATTCGGAGAGCGGGCATAACACGATTTTCGATTTGAACCTGAACGGCGAGACTGCCTAGGCGATGATCGTGGATTGGCAATACGAGCCCATCAAGGGGCGCTTGCTGCATATCGACCTGAAGCGCATTGCGCTGGACAAGGTTCTGCGCGTGAGCGTGCCGATCGAATTGACCGGTGAAGCTACGGGCGTGAAGACTGAGGGCGGCATTCTTGAGCAGATGCTGCGCGAGGTTGAGATCGAGTGCTTGCCAGCGGACATTCCGAGCCACATCGACGTGGATATCAGCCACCTGACGTTTGGCAAGGTACTGCGTGTTTCGGATTTGCCTCACTCGGACAAAATCAAGTTCCTGAGCGATGAGAATCAGCCGGTGGCGCACGTGACGTCGGTGAAGGAAGAAGTTGCGGCAACGCCAGAAGCGGCTGCGGCAGATGCGGCGACTGGTCCGGCGGAGCCCGAAGTTATCAAGAAGGGCAAGCAGGAGACCGACGAAGAAGGCGCCGAGGCTGGTTCGGAGAAGCCAGACAAGAAGGAAAAGAAGTAAGGAAGCGAGCCAGTCGCGGGTCCGATGCATCGCAAAAAACGCGACGCGTCGCACGGCTCGCCTGGGTCCTTCGGCGGACAAAAGGCGTTCGCCTCAGGATGGAAATAGGGTTGGTTTGAGGACTCGGACCTGGCGTGAAACTGATTGTTGGTCTCGGCAATCCCGGAATCGAATATCAGTTCACGCCGCATAACCTGGGATTTCTGGCGATTGATCGAATCGCGCAGAACCTGGGCGTGGAAGTCAGGAACCGGCAGTGCCGGGCGCTCACGGCAAGAACGGTGCTCGCGGACCAGATGGTGCTGCTGGCGAAGCCCGAGACGTTCATGAATTTGAGCGGGCTGGCGGTAAGAGAGTTGATCCGGGAGTACGAGGCGAGTCCGGAGTCGGACCTGGTTGTGATTCAGGACGAGCTGGATTTTCCGCTGGGAACGTTGCGTATACATACGCGGCGAAGTTCAGCGGGGCACAACGGGATCGAGTCGATTATTGGGGCGCTGGGCACGCAAGATTTTTTGCGGATCCGGATGGGAGTCGCGCCGGAGCGCAAGGTTGGGGACGGCGCGGAGTATTTGCTGGCTCCGATGAAGAAGAAAGACCTCGAGGTGGTGGATCGGATGCTCGACACCACTGAGGAAGCCGTGAAGATGATTTTGCGGGAAGGTCCGGCGGCGGCGATGAATCGCTTTAATCGGAAAGAGCCGGATGACAAGGAAGGGCAATAAGGAAGCGCGCCAATCGCGCGACTCATGGGTCGCGAACTGCGCGACGCTTCGCGCGGCGCGCCCAGGTCCTTCGCGAGACAAGAAGCGTCTCGCTCAGGATGACAAACGCAAGTTTTGGAGAATGAAGAATGAATCGTACCTATGAATTGATGTTCATCGTCCGGCCGGATATGACGGACGAGGATCTGGACAAACTGATTTCGACGCTGCAGTCGGTGGTGCCGACATCGGGCGGAAACGTGGTGAAGGTCGAGAAGATGGGCAAGCGGCGGCTTGCGTACACGGTGCGCCGATTCCATGACGGCCTTTATGTGCTGATGGTGGTGGAGGGTGGCGGCGCGGTGATCCATGAACTGGAGCGGCGGCTGCGGGTCACAGAGCCTGTGATCAAGTTTCTCACCGTGCGTGTCGACGAGGAGCAGAAGCGGCTGGACAAGATCAAGAAGCTGCGCGACTCGAAGAAAAAAGTGAGCGCGCAGCCGGCGGCTGCGGCCCCAGAAGAGGCTGCGGCAGTTCCGGCAGCGGAAACTCCGGCGAGCGCGTAAGAGCGGGCGGTCCGTGGCCACTGGTCCGTGGCCGGTCATCTCGAATAAAAAGATTTTTTCTGGCCGTTGATTATTGATCACGGCCACTGAATGGAGAGTTATGGCAGACGAGACGAAAGCACCAGAGCAAGCGGCAGCGAGCGAGAGGCCGCGAAGTGAAGGCGGAAGGCCGGGCGGAGACCGTCCAAGATTTGGCGGCGGCGGGCGCGGTCCCGGCGGGCCTGGGCGGGAGGGCGGCGGACCGGGCGGACGGAAATTTTTCCGACGCAAGAAGGTTTGCAAGTTCTGCGTCGAGAAGATTGAAGACATCAACTACAAGGACTACCGGCTGCTCGGGCAGTTTGTGGCGGAGAGCGGCAAGATTGTGCCGCGGCGCCTGACGGGCGTTTGCGCGCCGCACCAGCACCGGCTGTCGTCGGCGATCAAGCAGGCGCGGAATATTGCGCTGCTGCCGTTTGCGGGAAGGGCAAGTTAAAGCAGCTTCTAGCTTCTAGCCACTAGCTCCTAGCTCAAGACGAGCGGAGGACAGTGTTTAGCTAGAAGCTAGCGGCTAGAAGCCAGGAGCTATTCATGGAAGTCATTCTCAAAGAAGACGTAGCGAAGTTGGGATCGCGGGGCGATGTGGTGAAGGTCGCCGAGGGGTACGGGCGGAATTTTCTGTTGCCGCGCAAGCTGGCCATTGAGGCTAATGAGGGCAACAAGGCGGTCATCACGCAGATGAAGGCCGCTTCCGTGCGCCGTTCGGCGAAAGAGAAGGCACAAGCCGAAGAACTGGGAAAGCAGTTCGAAGGCGTATCGATCACGTTCACTCGGAAGTCGGGCGAGAACGATCAGTTGTTTGGATCGGTGACGTCGAGCGACCTGGCGGACGGACTAACGAAAAAAGGCTTCAACATCGACCGGCGGAAGATCCAGCTGCACGAGCCGCTGAAAACGCTGGGCGAGTTCAGCATTCCGGTGAAGCTGCATAAGGACGTGACCGCGCACCTGAAGGTCGTGATTGAGAAGGAAGCGGTGACGGAGTAGGACTGATTTTGGGCCCGGGCATCCTGCTCGGGCCGTCTTCAAGGTCCCAAAGGCTTGTCAAGCCCCCGAAACGCGGGAATTTCCTGTAAGTTGTTGGAAACCCTGCGAATATATTTTCAGGATTCTTGCCGGTTTACCCTATCGGACTTGAGATAATAGAAGTAGAGAGTAAGAGACGAGGCGGCCCAAGTTGGCCGCCTTTTATCTGCTCTTGTGCGTTGATGCCCCACACTTAGGGCATTTGTGGTGCCAAAGCTGCGACCGACCTGTTCAGCGTTGTTCTGTTTTGCTACTAAATCTTTGGGAGACAAGCACCTAGGCTCCCCACAAATACCCTGTAACGCCTATAATTTCTGCTCACGAACGGGGGGACTCTCCGTCTATTCCTGTGCAAGCCCGGAACAGACATCAAATGCCGGGCACGTAGAGGAAGAAGACGCAAATGCCGGCCGGTGTATGGGCATTACCATTTTCGGTTGGCGGACGGGCCCACTCGGAGACGAGTGAGTTCACTGAGAGAGTCAGCAGGGACCAGAACCCCCCGCGGGGTTGCATGGCTGGGCTAGAACGCCAAGTACAAGATCGGCGCATCGATGACACGATGCTGATCCGGGAGGCGCAACGCGGAAACCGCGCCGCCTTCGAGGAACTGGTGCGCCATTACGATCAGGCCGTGCTGCGACTGGCGCTGCATCTCACTGGAACTGAACACGACGCCCAGGACGTGTATCAGGACGCCTTCCTCAAAGCGTACAAGAACATTGGAAGTTTCCGGTTCGAGTGCTCGTTCTACACGTGGATTTACCGGATCGTGACGAACCTGTGCCTGGATCATTTGCGCAAGAAGAACGTGCGCAAAGAGGACGCGCCCGTCGCCAAGGATTCGGATGGCGGCGAGTATGACCTGCTCGATCAGGTAGCGGATGGACGGTCGGGCGCGAATCCGGAGCGGGATTTGATGCGGCGGCAGTTGGGCGCGCGAATCGCAGGCGCGCTGGAGAAACTGACTCCGCGGGAGCGAATGGTGTTTGAGCTGAAACATTATCACGGGCTGAAGCTGCGAACCGTGGGTGAGATTTTGCATACGACGGAGGAGACCGCCAAGAACACGCTCTTCCGGGCCACGCAGAAATTGCGCGGAGCTTTGGCGGATATGAGATGAGGAATACCAAGTCTCGCAAAATCGGCGAGACATGGGGCATCCCCAATTGGGGATGGTTGGTGAAGGTGAAACGGTATGAAATGTGAATGGGTTCGAGAAAATATCGTGCTGCATGTTTATGGCGAACTGGCGGATGACGCCCGGCATGAACTGGAACAGCACGTGGCGCGCTGCGCCGATTGTGCGCTGGAGTTGAAGGCCGAGCAGAATTTTCACGAACTGCTGTCGCAGGATCGGGCCGCGGAGCCGTCGCCCAATCTGCTGGCAGCGTCACGCATGCGGCTGCAGGAAGAACTTGAGACCGCAGAGCAGGGCAGCTTTTGGGGACGTCTAGCACTGGATCCGGCGACCTGGCTGAGGCAAGTGCGGTTCTCTCCGGCTCTGGCTTCGGCGATTCTGATTGTCGGCTTCGCCGGTGGAGTGGGAGCGACATACAAGCTTTACAGCTCACGAAGCGCGACGAACGGCTTACCGATTGCGAGCAACAGTACCAATGCGATCCCCACAGAAGCTTCGATTTCAGGGATTTATTCCGTAACTCCAGTCCCAGGCACGGACCAGGTCACGATCAAATACAACACTCTTTCCACGCAGGAAGCGCAGGGATCGCTGAACGATCAGAAGATCCAGCAGCTGCTGCTGTTTGCCGCACGCAATAATTACAACTCTGGCGTGCGTGTGGATTCGGTTGACTTGCTGGCGCAGAAGAGCAGCGAACAGCAGGTGCGGGATGCGCTGATTTACGCGCTGCAGAACGATACGAATCCGGGAGTACGGCTGAAGTCGCTGGATGCGCTGGGAACGTATGTTAAGAGCGACACGAATGTGCGCGACGCGATCCTGCGCGCGTTGGTGAACGATGGAAATTCGGGAGTACGGATAGAAGCTTTGCGGCTGATTGAGCCGGTCAAGGCGGATGGCAGCGTTCGCGGAGTGCTGATGGCGCTGGCGGCAAAGGATTCGAGCCAGTACATCAAGTCGCAGGCGCGGACCATGCTGGCGCAGTTGCCGGAGATTGATTAGAGCAGCACCTAGAGGCAACAGGAAAACAGGATTCGCGGTAGGGACCGCGAGAAATGAGGTGGTTGAATTGAAGAAAGCGCTACAAGTCGTCGGGTTGGCCACAGTGCTGGCCCTGCTTGCGCCGTTCAGCTTCGTCCAGAGCCAGGCGCAGGAGACAAGGGTGTCCCGCGAGGGCGGAACCTGGGCACAGGAAACGACCGGGTCGCTGGCTACGGTGAAAAACTTGCGGGTCAAGGTGGACATGGGCTCGGTGGTGGTACGTGGCGGGCAACAGCAAGGCATCAATTATGTCGTTCATACGCGTTTTGGAACTTCTTCAGAGCAGGAAGCCCGCCGCCAGTTCGAGCAGTACAAAGTCACGGCCTATGTAAAAGGCGATACCGCGTGGATCGTGGGCGACTGGCAGGGCGGAAGACAGCCGCGTCATTTCTCCGGCGAGTTCTCAGTGATGATTCCGCGCGAGATGGCATTGGTGAAGCTGGAGACCGAAGGTGGAAATATCGATGCAACTGGCATTAGCGGTCACCTGGATGCTTCCAGTGGTGGGGGCAGCATCAAATTCGACGACGTTGGCGGAGGAGTGAATGCCGAAACCGGCGGCGGGTCGATCGATGTCGGAACCGTCAGCGGCGATCTTGGACTGCACACGGGTGGAGGAGCGATTGCGGTTCACCACGCGAACGGGAAGATCACGGCCGAGACCGGCGGGGGCAGCATACGGATCGAGTCGGGATCGCAAGAAGCGAATATCGAGACCGGCGGCGGCAGCATCGAAGTACGCCAATGCTCAGGCAAAGTAAGAGTATCGACGGGTGGTGGCAGCATTGATTTGAGTGATGTCGGTGGTCCTGCGGACATTGAAACCGGGGGCGGCAGTATCCGGCTGACCTCGGCCAAAGGGCACGTCCACGCAGAAACGGGCGGCGGCGGGATTGAGTTATACGGAGTGCCCTCTGCGCGCGCGGAAACGGGCGCGGGAGGGATCACGGTGAAGCTGGTGAATACGGGTGGGGAGAGGCGGGACTCGGACCTGGAAACCGCCGCTGGAGATATAACCGTGTACATTGCGTCGGATGTCGCGATCAATGTGCGGGCCAGCGTGGATATGGGCAACGGGCACCGCATCACGTCGGACTTTCCGGATATTCACATCAACAGCGAAGGCGATCAGTGGGGGCCGAAGACACTGACGGCGGAAGGCAAACTGAACGGAGGCGGTCCACTGCTGAAGGTGCATACGTCCACAGGCGACATTTGCCTGAAGAGGGCGAGCCGCTAGAAACGTGGTCCGTGATGAACCGGTGATCCGCAAAGATTAGATACCACCGGCGTTCGTCACTGGCTATTCAGAAATGGGGGGGAACACTATGCGCAAGTCCATTCTTGCGAGTCTCGCGATAGCGCCGCTGCTGCTGAGTTTGCTGCATGCGGAGCAGAGTTATTCCGCGGACGACACACACTCCTGGGTATTTTCCAGCGATGAGGGCGGGACGACATCGTACCTGGGTGTTGACATTGCCGATGTGAGCGCAGATCGGCTGGGCGCGTTGAAGCTGAAGGAAGAAAAGGGCGTTGAAGTCACGATGGTCGATCAGGATGCGCCTGCCGGGAAGGCGGGGATCAAGGAACACGACGTTATCCTGTCGATGAATGGGACGGCAGTAGAAAGTGGCGCGCAGCTTCGGCGGATGATTCACGAGACGCCGGCCGGTCGAGTGGTCACGCTGGGATTGAGCCGGGCGGGCCAGCCGATGAGCGTCAAAGTGCAACTGGCAGACAAGCACAAAGAATTTGCATTTGTGCCGCCGAACCCAGACGTCCACGTGAAGATTCCGGATATTCACATCCCGGACATCGACATTCCCTCGATGAACATGGTGGTGGTGACATCGTCAGCCCGCAGCGGGTTGATGGTGGAGAACATAACGCCGCAGCTGGGAGAGTTCTTCGGGGTGAAAAACGGGAACGGAGTGCTGGTGCGGTCGGTGGAGAAAGGCAGCAGGGCGGAACATTCGGGTTTCCGCGCAGGGGACGTGATCGTGAAGGTAAATGGCCAGTTTGTGCACGACACGAGCGACTTTGCGCATGGAGTCAAATCGCGAAGCAGCAATTCCATTCCGGTCGTGGTGATGCGCGACAGGAAAGAGCAAACTCTGACTTTATCGTTGCCCGACAAGAAAGAGTCTGGGGACCTGCTGGACGAAGAAAGCTTTGGCGAAGAACCGTTGCTTAACGCGGAGGGGATACAGAAGCTGACCGCGCTGAAAGACGAGCTGGCACAGCTTCGTCCGAATTTGGCGCTGACGGCCGAGGAATCGCGGAAGACGGTAGAGAAGTTCGAGAAAGACTTGTGTAAACAGCAAAAAGCGCTTCAACAGCAGACGGTACGGCAGAAGCTGGAAATGAAGAAGCAGATGGAGAAGCTCGAAAAGCAGCTGCTGCTGATGAAAGAAGAACTGCTGTAGAGCGGATTAGGGGCGCGTGCCCGCGGCGGCCGAGGCCGTGGCCATCATGCTAACGCGGTTCCGTCCTTCCTGTTTCGCGACGTAGAGGGATTTATCAGCGGCGCGCACGATTTCATCTCTGCTGCGGCCGTGCGTGGGGAATGCCGCGACCCCGGCGCTCACGGTGATGGCGCGGGGCACGCCGGGAAACTGCCATTGCTCAACCTGGCGGCGTAATTTCTCAGCGATCGCCAGCGCCTGCTGGACGTTGGTTTGCATCAGCAGGATCGCGAATTCTTCTCCTCCATAACGGCAAACGACGTCAATCTTTCTGACCTGCTGATGGAAGATGGACGATACCTGGCGCAAGACTTCATCGCCCAGAAGGTGTCCGAATTCGTCGTTGAGGCGCTTGAAATGGTCGATGTCGGCAATGATGACGGCCATCGAGGTGTCATAGCGGCGGGCTCTTTCGATCTCCTCATTAATCCGCATTTCGAAGAATCGACGGTTGAAGATGCCGGTCAGTCCGTCGAGATAAGCCAGCTGCTTGACGCGTTCGATGTAGTGGGCATTTTGGATGGAATTGGCGCAGATATCTGCTACCGACTCGAGAGATTGCAGGTCGTTATCGTGAAAAGCTCCGCGTTTGTCGCTGTGGAGAGTTAGCACTCCCAGCGTTTGGCCGAACGAGATGAGTGGGATGCTCAATCTCGATACTGTCTCCTTGAATAAGCGAGCGGCCTCTGGCGCCGCCGAGAGATCATTCTCCACCATGGTTTCGTTGGTAGCGACCACGCCAGCCCAAGGTTGATTTGCCCCAGAGAGACGCCCGCTGTCAGGGATGCAGGAAGTGAGAGTGCCATGATGAGCGCGCATCAGCAGGTCGCCTTCCTCGCGCAAGAGCAACGAAACGTGTTGCACCTGAAAGGCGCGCTGAATGATGGAGCACACGCGAACCAAGAGCTCATCGAGTTCCATGACAGCGGTGCTCTGCTGGGCGATGGTATTGATGGCTTCGAGTTGACGCGCGCGCTGCCGCTCTAGAGAGTAGAGGCGGGCGTTCTGGATGGCGATGGAAGCCTGCGTGGAAAATAACGTGAGCGTTTCAATGGTCTCGTGGTCGAAGTGATTGAGTTGATGACTCTGGCAGTCCAACACTCCGACAACTTCGTCTCGTACCATCAGAGGAATTGCGAGTTCCGATCGCGTGGATTCGGCGGCGCAAATATAGCGGGCGTCCTGACGGACGTCTGGAGCGTAAACGGGGTGTTTCTTGAGGGCGGCAGCCCCGGTAATTCCCTGGTGGACGGAAAGGCGAATCGTGTCTTTTTCCCAATCCCAGCCGATTTGGGTGCGAACGAAAAGCTCCTGCGACTCCTTATCGAGCAGGAGAATGGCGACGTTGGGCAAGTGAAAATAGTCGCGCGCGATCTGCAGGATCCTCTTCAGGACCTCATCGAGGTCGAACGTGGAGAGGACGGCCTGCCCCGCTTCGTACAAAACGGCAAGTTTCGGCATTCCAACGCATTCTAGTCTGGGGGAAGTAAGTTACCGAGGTTCCGAAAGTAACTCCCAAAATCCGGTTTCAAGGGCTAACGGGATTTCCGAAGGGTGCGGATAAAGGCATAAATCACGACGCAAAAGCCGAAGTCCAGGATCATACCGAGGTCGAGGTTAAAGGGATGGTGTTTCGCGATGGGAGGAAGCGAGGGCAGAAGTAGAAAATAGACAAGATTGCCCAGAATAATAGCCAGCAATGCCTGCAGCATATTGACCAGCACTTATGGTTTAGACACCCGGACGCGGAGAAGGGTTTCCGAAGAATACGGGGCTGGGAGCGCGAGGAGTGCAGTTTCGGCTGTCCTGCTACCATGAGCTTTTGGAATACGTTTTCTTGCGCTTGCCATGCTTGAACTTGCCACGCCGGTCCAGTACGTCAAGGGAGTGGGTCCGAAGATCGCCGAGATTCTGGCAGGTAAAGGCATTCGGACGGTTGGTGAGCTGCTGCATTATCTGCCCTTTCGATATGAAGACCGGCTGAATCCCAGAGGAATTGGAGAGTTACGCGCTGGCGAGATGGCCAGCGTTGTGGGTGAGGTGCGCAATTCGGGTCTTTTTCGAACTCGCAGCATGCCCATCTTCCAGCTGACGGTTGGACAGGGAAGGACGCGACTGCGGTGCCTGTGGTTTAACGCGACTTATCTTCAGGACAAATTCGTCCCGGGGCAGATGATTGCCCTCTATGGCAAGGTCGAAGCGGACCAGCGCACGGGCGAACTGCAGATCATCCAGCCACAGTTTGAGATTCTGGGAGATGCGTCGGATACGGCCGATCCGGAGAAGAAAGCGGCGGAATCGCTGGAGATCGGACGCATTGTTCCGATCTATGAAGGGACCGGGCGGCTTACTTCGAAGTGGTTTCGACGCATCATTCGAACAGCCCTGGAGAACTTGACGCCCGATCTGCCGGAAGCCATTCCAGCGGGGGTGCGAGAGCATTTGGGACTGGTCTCTCCTCGAGCCGCGTTGTGGAATGTTCATTGGCCTGAGCCGGGGGAGAGCCTGGCGGACCTGCAATCGTCGCGAACACCGGCACACATTCGAATGATTTTTGAAGAATTGTTCTTTGTGGAGCTTGGGCTGGAGTTGAAGAGGAGGCAGCAGAGAGCGCAAACGGGGATCGCGTTCCAGTTGGACGACAAGGCACGGGCCGCGATCAAGAAGATCTTGCCTTTTCACCCGACAGCGGCTCAGAAGAAAGTGCTCAAGGAAATTGCGGAAGATATGCAGAAGCCATACCCGATGCGGCGGTTGCTGCAGGGGGATGTGGGATCGGGGAAGACGATTGTTGGATTTGAGGCGGCGATTATCGCCATCGAGAACGGGTATCAAGTGGCGCTGATGGCGCCGACTGAAATCCTGGCGCAGCAGCATTATTTTTCAGCGCGCCGAATCCTGGAGAACGCCGGATACCGGATTGTCCTGCTCACCGGGTCTTTGGAGAATGATCGCAAGCGCGAGATCCGGCGACACATCGCGCAAGGGAACGCGCAGCTGGTGATTGGAACCCATGCGCTGCTGGAAGAGAAGGTGGAATTCGGCAAGCTGGGGCTGGTGATCGTAGATGAACAACACCGATTTGGCGTAATGCAGCGGCTTAAGCTGATGAAGAAGAGTGCGGAAGGAGACGAGGAGCGATCTTGCCCCGGCGCCACGGATGGGAGTAACGGTTCTCGCGGCGGGTCGGCCGAGCCTGATGTTCTCGTTATGACGGCAACGCCCATCCCGCGTACTTTGGCGCTCACTCTCTATGGCGATCTGGACTTGAGCGTGCTGGATGAGCTGCCTCCCGGGCGAACTCCCATTGTGACGAAACAAATCGGGGACGATCAGTCTCCGAAGGTGTGGGATTTCATCCGGAAGCAAGTGGAAGCCGGGCATCAGGCCTACGTGGTGTACCCCGTGATTGCCGAGAATGAAGAGAGTGAGTTGAAGGCGGCCATCAAGATGTACCGGGAACTGAGCGGCAAAGTGTTCTCCGACCTGAAAGTTGGCTTGCTGCACGGGCGACTGGATGCCGAGCTTAAAGAGCAGGTCATGCGCATGTTCCAGAAAGGCGACCTGCAAATCCTTGTCGCGACGACAGTGATTGAAGTTGGAGTTGATGTGCCGAACGCGACGATCATGGCGATCGAACACGCCGAGCGGTTCGGGCTGGCGCAACTTCATCAGCTGCGAGGGCGCATCGGGCGAGGTGCGGCGAAGTCCTATTGCATCCTAATGACGGGCGGGAAGGTAAGTGAAGAGGGACAGCGCCGGCTGCAGGCCATGGTCGACACGAACGATGGCTTCAGGATTGCTGAACTGGATCTGGAGCTTCGCGGGCCCGGGGAATTTTTCGGAACCCGACAGGCAGGGATGCCGAGTTTCCGCGTCGCGAACATCATTCGCGACGGGCAGTTGCTCGAAGTGGCGAAGCGGGAAGCGGCTTTCGTGCTGGCCGGGCCAAACTCCGAGGTGTCATCGGAGGAAATCAGCCGCGCGCTCTTTCAGATGCGGGCGCGCTGGCAGCATACATACGGCTTGGTGGAAGTCGGCTGAGCAGGTTCGTGTCGAATGACGAAAGACGACATCCAGCTTCTCTATGAGTACGACCGGTGGGCCAATGGCAAGGTGCTGGACGCTGCCGCCATCCTGAGCACAGAAGATTTTACTCGCAACCTGGGCGGGGGATTTCCGTCAATTCGAGACACGCTGCTGCATATTATTGCGGGCGAGTGGATTTGGTTGCAGTACTGGAAGGCGGAAACTCTCGACATGAAGTTTGTAGCCGACCTGGAGCAGCAGAGGGATCGCTTGTTCCATGGCGAGCAATTTCCGACAGTGACCACGGTGCGGGATAAATGGCGTGAAATCGAACGGGAGCAGGTGGCATTCGTTGCATCCACGTCTGAAGAAGCTCTGTACCGCATGTTGCCGGAACGGACGGTGTGGGTCCCGCTAGTACAGCTTATGCAGCACGTCGCAAATCACTCGACCTATCATCGCGGCCAAGTTGCATTGATGATGAGACAACTGGGCGTACCAGCGATTCCCACGGACTTTCATGTTTTCCTGGCGGATCGGCAAGCGCAAAAGTAACCGAAGCAGACTCAGTCACGTCCATTCGATTGTGTTCAAAAAGTCGTGTTCAAAAATCACGACAATCATGGCTGTGCTGCGGTCGACAAGAGATGCAACCTAGGAGAATAAGCTGGATTCCAAGTAGACTCAGTCGTAGACACGACCAGACGATGACGCACGTCTTCCAGAAAATCCTGTTTGTCTTTTTCTCTCTCATTGCGAGCTCGGTTTTGCTTCAGGGGCAATATCTCGCACACTCATTCAAAGCGGATGCGAATAGAGGCGGACAGTTATATCGCGCAGCGTGTGTTTCCTGTCATGGAAACGATGGCAAGGGTGCTCCGCAATCGATTGCGGGCTTTCAGCAGCCGCGTACCTTTCCCGATTTCACGCGATGTGACCAAACCACGCCCGAAGTGGATTCGGAATACAAAGATGTGATCGAGCATGGGGGACCGACTCGCGGTTTCTCTCAGATCATGCCTGCGTTCGAGCAAGCGTTATCGACGAAGGATGTCGCCGATCTGGTTTCGTACCTGCGATCGTTCTGCCGCGCGAAAGGCTGGCCGCGGGGAGAGTTGAACCTGCCGCGGGCCATCGTTACGGAAAAAGCGTATCCGGAAGACGAAGAGGTGATCTCGACTTCAGTCAATGTCAATGGAACTCCCGAGAACGCGACGCACATTATTCACGAGCAGCGTTTTGGGAAGGACAATCAGATCGAGGTCGACGTTCCCATCCAATTCCAGGACCCGAATCACGTGTGGTATGGCGGTGTGGGCGATACGACGCTGGCGTTGAAGCGGGTGATGTTCTCCAACATGGACAGCGGATCGATTCTGAGCTTGCAGGGTGGATTTTTGTTGCCCGTTGGGAACCGACAGCGAGATCTGGGAACCGGGACGACGACATTTGAGACCTTTGCGGCATTCGATCAACTGTTTCGAACGGATACGTTCATCCAGACACAGTTCGGGGCGGACTTACCTTTCAAAACGAGCCTGAAGTCGCAATCCCTGTTTTTCAACACGGCGATAGGACAGAGCCTGGGGGCGGACCACGGGTTGGGCCGGCTGTGGACACCGATGTTCGAATTCCTGGCTGAGCGCGATCTGGAAACGGGCGCTAAAACAGAGTGGGATGTCTTGCCCGAGATGCAAGTGACGATCAGCCGGCGGCAGCACATTCGCGCAGATTTAGGTCTGCGAATTCCGGCAACCAATACGGCGGGGCGTGACAAGCAGATCGTCTTCTATCTTTTGTGGGATTGGCAGGACGGACGTTTAAACGAGGGCTGGTGATGGGAAGAGCGATCACATATGGAGTCGTGATGTTGGTGCTGGTCGCTGGTTCGGCACTTCGAGTGCAGGGCGGCGAGAAAGAACTCAAGCCGGAATTTCATACTTCGGACCGATGCTTTGCGTGCCATAACGAATTGACGACTCAAAGCGGCCGGGACATTTCGATCGGGTTGGCGTGGCGATCGAGCATCATGGCAAATGCGGCGAGGGATCCGTACTGGCAGGCGAGCGTGCGGCGCGAATCGATCGACCACGCTCCCGCAACGAAGGAGATCGAGAACGAGTGCTCCACCTGCCACATGCCCGTCACGCATTACGAATCTAAAGTGGATGGGAAGCTAGGAGAAATTTTCAAATACTTGCCTTTCGATGGGGACAATAAGAATTCGTCGGCGGCCGCGGACGGAGTGACCTGCTCCATCTGCCACCAGATCAGCAATGAAAAGTTGGGTACTCGGGAGAGCTTTAACGGCGGATTCGTAGTTGCGCCTCCGAAAGCGAAAGACGACCGGCCCGAGTACGGGCCGTTCGATGTTACGCCCGACCGGCAGCACATTATGGATACGTCAACCGGCGGGTTCCAGCCGACGGCTGCGAAACATATTCGCGACTCGGCATTATGCGGTTCATGTCACCAGCTCTATACGACGGCGCGGGATGCAGAAGGCAAAGAAATTGGTTATCTGCCCGAGCAGATGCCCTATCTGGAGTGGAAGCACAGCGACTATCCCGAACGGTACAGTTGCCAGGAATGCCACATGCCCGAGGTGAAAGAGGCGGTGCACATCAGTTCGGTGCTGGGGGTTCCGCGCACGGGGCTGCATCAGCACGTATTTGTCGGCGCAAACTTCCTGATGCAAGGGATACTGAACCGCTATCGTGATGAACTCGCCGTGGCGGCGCTTCCGCAAGAACTGACGACGGCGGCGGAAGGGACTCTGGCATTTCTGGAATCGCAGTCGGCGCAGGTGCGGATACATGACGTCGCTTTAGAGGGTTCGACTTTGCGGTTGCAAGTTTCAGTTCAGAATCGAAGCGGGCATAAATTGCCGACGGCGTATCCGGCGCGGCGTGCCTGGTTGCATGTTACGGTTCGGGATCGGAATGGAAATGCGGTTTTCGAGTCGGGCAAGCTGAACGCGGACGGATCGATCGCAGGAAATGCGAATGACTCCGATCCGTTGCAGTACGAGCCGCATTTTCGAGAGATCACATCCGCCGACCAGGTCCAGATCTACGAATCGATCTTGAGAGATTCCGCCGGACATGTGACGACCGGGCTTATCGCTGCTGTTGGATACTTAAAAGACAACCGGATTCTTCCCACTGGTTTCGACAAGCAGACGGCGGAAAAAGATATTGCGGTGGTGGGTGATGCGGCGGATGATCCGAAGTTCGCCGCTGGTCAAGATTCGGTGCAGTACTCGGTCGCGGTAAACGGAACTGGACCTTTCCACATTGAGGTGGAGTTGCTTTACCAGCCGATCGGATTCCGTTGGGCGCACAATCTCGGCTTCTACAAGGCATTTGAGACGGAGCGCTTCGTCGGCTACTACGATTCCATGGCATCCCAGGCGGCAGCGGTGTTGGCCAAGGCGGAAGCGAACAGCGAGTAATGCTGCAGCGGGCTTTGAGGCCGTTTAGGCGGGCGATTCCCGGTTCCGCAATTCACCTGATAAGATTGAAAAGATGAGTAGTTCATCACAACTGATTCAGATTGAGGTGTCTCCTCCAGTCAGAACGCCGAAGCCCGCGTGGTTAAGGGCGAAGGCGCCGGTGGGCGATAACTTTCATAATCTGAAGAAGCTGGCCCGCGGGCTTTCTTTGCACACCGTCTGCGAGTCGGCGCAGTGTCCGAATATTGGCGAATGCTGGAACCACAAGACGGCGACGTTCATGCTGCTGGGAGATATCTGCACCCGGCGCTGCGGATTCTGCGCGGTCCCGAAAGGACGTCCTGAGGCGATTGACTGGAATGAGCCTCGCCGTGTGGCAGAAGCCGTGGCTGCGTTGGGCCTGAAGCACGCTGTGGTCACGAGCGTGAACCGGGACGATGACAATATCGGCAGCGCGAGGATTTTCGCGGAGACCATCCGTGAAATACGTGAATTGACTCCCGATTGCCGGGTCGAAGTGCTGATCCCCGATTTCCAGGGACTGGAAGAATCGCTGCGAATTGTACTGGAGGCCAAGCCGGACGTGCTGAATCACAACACCGAGACGGTGCCGCGCTTGTACCGTGCGGTGCGGTCCGGAGCGCGCTATGAGCGGACGCTGACGCTTCTCGAGAGAGCGAAGCAAATTTCGCCGCAGATGGCTACGAAGAGCGGCGTCATGGTTGGTCTGGGTGAGTCGAGCGAGGAACTGATCGAAGTGTTCCGCGATCTTGGGATGCGTGGAGTGGACATTCTGACAGTCGGACAGTACCTGCGTCCTTCCAAGGATCATTTGCCGATTGCGAGGTTTTACACGCCCGAGGAGTTTACTTACTTGAGAGACGAGGCATTACGCTTCGGATTCCGCCACGTGGAGTCTGGGCCGATGGTTCGATCGAGCTATCACGCGCACGAGCATGCGGATGCGGCGGCGACGCCAAGGGTGACGTAGAGGTGTGGCGGACGGCGTCCTTCGCCTCCGTTGTTAGGCTTCCGGCTTCGGTTCCCTCACTTAGTATTTCCATGGAACAACTCGCCATTGCAGGACTTCATCGATGGTGACAGTCCTGCTGGTGATCTTTGGATTTGTTGCAGGGCTGCTGGGAGCGCTCACCGGCATCGGCGGCGGAGTGCTGCTCACCCCGGTGCTGGCGTTACATTTTGGCGTTCCGATCCGGCAGGCGATCGGTACAAGTCTCGTCGCGGTCATCACGACTTCCGCCGCCAGTTCCTCCGTTCACCTGCAGAGACATACCACCGATATCCGGCTAGGCATGACGCTGGAACTTGCGACCGCCATGGGTGCGGCGGTGATGGCCTACCTGGTGGGATATTTCAACCGCAGTGTTCTGGAAGGCCTGTTTGCCGCGTTTCTTCTTTACAGCTCATTCACGATTTTGAGAAGCGGCGGGAAGCTGAAATCTGACAAGCACGCGGCAGCGATGACACCAAATGGGGAGATTCCGCCCTACACGCCAAAGCGATATCCGCTGGGATTGAGCGCGTCGCTGGTGGCCGGCGGGCTCTCGGGGCTGCTCGGGATCGGCGGTGGACCGATCAAGGTTCCGGTGATGTTCATTTTTATGGATGTACCGTTGATCGTGGCGACGGCAACCTCGAACTTCATGATCGGAGTCACCGCGGCGGCGAGTGCCATCGTGTATTACCGCCGAGGAGATATCCAGCCCGGAATCGCTGCGCCCCTGGCCGTCGGAGTTTTCGTCGGATCTCTGTTGGGCGCACGTCTGGCTCCCCGAGTCCATACGAAGGTGGTCGTCTATTTACTGGTGGCTGTAATGCTTTATCTGGCGGCGCATCTGAGCGTTCATCTTCTGGGAGAAGTTTTATGAGTGAGATGCGGGAGCCCGGCTTCGATCGAATCGTGGCGCTCGTATTGCGTGTAGGAGCATTTGGCTGTTTTGTAATTATGGTCGGCGGCCTGGTGGCGGGCCTTTTTCTGAAAGGGCAGGTTCCTCTGGATATCGAGCGAGCCGGCGTTGTGTTGATGCTGGCAACGCCCGTTGTGCGGGTGGCTGTGGCGTGCTTCTTATTTTTCCGGGAAAAAGACTACCGGTATGGATACGTCTCGCTGGGCGTGCTGCTGATACTGCTGGTAGGGTCTGTTTTTGGAATAGGCGAACACTAATCAGAAGATGTGGAGCTTGATGCTCAGATATTTCTTGGGATTCTGCCGGATGCCGTTCAGCAAGCTGGAGGCTTCGGTGAGCATCTGATTGGCATTGTTATAGAGCGTGTCGTCTTTGAACAACTTGCCCGCAGTACCCTGTCCAGCCTCAAGTTGAGTGGTGAGCTCGGACAACTTGGTCATGGTGATATCGAGCTTATTGGCCAGTTCGTCATCTTTGGCCAGCTTGCCGATCGTGCCCTTTCCGGCATTGATGTCGTCGGTAATTTTCTTCAGGTTGGCGATGGTGTCGTTGGCATTGTTATAGAGCGCGGGGTCTTTCAGGAATTTGCCGGCGGTACCCTTACCCTGCTGCATGTCGTCGATGACGCCATTCATCTTGTCGAGCGTCGCGATGAATTTATCGTAAGCGTCATTGCGGCTAATCAGGCGTCCCAGGCTGCCTTCTCCATTGCCGACCTGGGAGACGATCTTTTGGAAATCGGCGACGGTGGCTGAAAAGCGGTTATAGAGAGTGGGATCGTAAATCAGTTTTCCAAGGGATCCCTTGCCGCTTTCGGCGAAGGCCAAAATCCGATCGGCCCGCTTTAACAGCGCGTCCATATTCTGCAACGTGCTCTGGCTGGCACGAACGACCTGGTTGAAGTCGGGATGCACTTGCGTGGGCAGCGTGTCTCCGTCTTGGACCGGGCCACCGACCGCCTGCGAGCTGTCGATATCGATGTAGGTTTCGCCGAGAACTCCTGCGGTTTCAAGCGAAATCATGGAATCGCGCCGCATGTTGTAGTCATATTTAGTGCTGACCTTCATGGTGATTTCAACGGGAGTGAGTGGCTTGTCGCGAACGATGCCGATTCGCGTGACGTTGCCAATATCCACACCGGCGAGGCGCACGGGGGCACCGATGCGGAGGCCCTCGGCGTTATCGAAGTAGCACTTCAGCGTGATGCGTGGGGTGAGGATGCCGGCTGTGCCGGACATGAGGAAGAGCAGAAATCCGAGCGTGAGACTGGCGACGATGACCGTGATCCCAACCCGTAATTGCGACCACTTCAGCTGCTTCTGGCTAGGCAAATAATTTCCTCATGGTGCCAGTTGGGATGGGATGCAAGCGACGCCGCAAGGACTCATTAGGGACGCTTCCTGCTCGCTGCACGCCCACGCATGATCATAACAAAACTTTCCGCCTGCTTAGATTGACTTGGCGTGCACCGCAGGCATGGCCGCAAGGGCGATCAAGTAGGCTGCCACCCCGCAGGTAAGGGTTACAGTCAGTCCGAACTGAATCGCGACCACCATAGCCAATACGGAGCCCAGGACGCTGGCAGCGGCATTCATGGCCCATGCCCATTCGACGGCGTTGCTGGTCGCTGCCTGCTCACGACCCGACGCGGCGTTGCGGGACATGGCGAGCAACCTCAGTCCCGTGGGGAAGGGCATGCCCATGACGAAGCCGAGCGGGACCAGGAGGAGCGTGCTAATGAACAACCGGGCTTCGAAGCTCATTCCGACCAACGCGGAGAGGCGCCCGGGCAGGAACACGACATATCCGGCGAGAAGAGCACAAATCACGGTCACCGGAATCCAGCCTTTTTGAGGACGCGCGAGCCAGCGGCGCGAAGTCAGGCTGCCCAGCCCGCTTGAAACCATCAGTAGAAAGATCACCACAGTGAGAGCGTACGTAGGATGACCAAGGAATAGCACGAAGCGCTGGATAAACGCGATCTCCACCAGAATGTACCCAAGTCCCACGGCGATGAAATAGATCAGCGGAAGAGGCGATTGCTGGGGTGTGCTCCCCTGCAGCACGAGAGGTAAGACCAGGAAGAGCATGACGGCAACAGCAGAGATCACCAGCACCAGCAGCAGTACCAGCACTCCGAGATTCACTTTCCAATCGATGCCGTGATGCAGACTCAATTCTCCCAAAACCTGACTGGCTTTAAGGGTAAAGAAGAAAAATGGAGCGTTGTCGCTCACCGGAGTTACGTTGTAGGCATAGTTGCGGGCGTAAGCGTAAGGGTCATTACTCCTGATGAGATCGGAAAAAGGATTCTGTGCGTGATCGGACGGCACATAAATCGGATCGAGATCAGAGTAGCGATCACAATGTTGCTCGACCGCATTTTCCTCTTCATCGGTGAAAGGCGTTTTCTTGGCGAGCACAACCACCGGGATGCCATCTTCGTCGAGCGAGCCCAGCGAGGCGACGATGAAATGGCCGGCGGGGTTAGAGACTCCCATTTGATGCAAAGCTTCCATCGCAACGGCCACCACGCGCAGGGCCTCGCGCGGATGGCGAAACTCCCAGCGGGTGATGGCGATCATCCCATTGGGCTTCAGGTGTTCGAAATATTCGCGGAAGGCCTCGATGGTGTAGAGATTGTTCTCGCTTAGTGCGAATGCGCCGGCCGCGGTGGAGGCCCAGGTGTCGACCAATGTCATCTGTACGACGTCAAAACGTTCGGAGGTTGCCCGCAAATAGGAGCGACCATCGGTGACGTGGATGTGGACGTCGGGACGGTCGTAGAGGTGCTGGGCATAATCGGCGTACCGGCCAC
>JASLEQ010000551.1 GCA_030151135.1 Candidatus Sulfotelmatobacter sp.
GAGCGGCGAGAGCCCGTTGATACCTTCCACGACTACGAAATTCGTATCGGACGAGACGCTGCTGCTCTCTGGAGAGTGAAACGGCGATTGCGGCTGTCCGGCGAAAGACCCGCTTCCGCGTCATGTCGTCACGGGGTCGCGACTAGTTTTACGTCTGCGACTACGTTCGACGTCGTCGAACTTATCGGGCCAGACAGCGCTTCGGGCAATATCCGCAGGAACGAATCTACTTCCTTGTGAGTGTTGAATCGACCGAGGCTGACTCGGATCAAGGCTCTGGCGCTGTCTGCGTGGTATCCCATGGCCAGCAGCGCAGCAGAGGGTTCTCCGGAATGATGCGCACTGCAGGCGCTACCAGCGGAGACGGCGACCCCCGCGTGATCCAGAGCAGAGAGCACCCTGCCCACTTCCCTTTCCTTGCCGCGAAGACCGAAGCTCAAGTGTCCGGGAAGGCGCTTCGTCATATGCCCGAAAACATAAGCGTTGGGAAAAGTGCGAAGCAGTTCTCCAGCGATGTGGGTACGAAATTCGGTGAGACGCGCTGCCTCTGCATCTAGCTCTTTTCTGGCAATCTCCGCGGCTGCGCCGAACCCGACAATGCCAGCAACATTCTCTGTGGCCGAACGGAGCCCACCCTCTTGCCCGCCGCCGAAGATGATTGGAGAGAGCTTGACCCCTCTGCGAACATACAATGCTCCGATTCCCTTAGGTCCATAAAGCTTGTGTGCCGACAGCGACAAGAGATCAATCTTCAGTTGATTCACATCCAGCGGAATCTTTCCGCCGGCTTGCACCGCGTCCGTATGGAACAGCACGCCGTGAAGCTTGGTTAAATGCGCGAGTTCTTGGAGCGGTTGAATTGTGCCCACAACATTGTTTGCGGCCATGATCGAGACCAGCGTAACGTTCGTTTGCAATGCTCTTAACAGACTCTCCGTGCGAACAAAACCGTCACGGTCGACAGGTAAATAAGTGACTTTCGTCCCCTTACTCGCGAGGAACTTGCAGGTTTCGAGAATGGCGGGGTGTTCGATAGCGCTGGTGACGACGTGTCCGGGCCTGCGGGTCGCGCCTACTGCACCGGAAAGAGCCATATTGTCCGCTTCGGTCCCGCTCGCCGTGAAGATGATTTCTTCGGGGTCCGCTGCAATGAGCGCAGCAACCTGGGAACGCGCGAAGTCGACGGCGGCTCGTGCCATTCGTCCCTCATGATGGTGGCTCGAGGCATTCCCAAATGTTCCGGTTAAAAACGGCGCCATTGCGTCGAGCACTCTGGGATCGAGCGGTGTGGTGGCGGAATGATCGAAGTAGATGCGCGAGTTCATAATTACTCCTCTTTTTTTGACTGGCTGCGCTCGGTTCTTCGCGCCAAAAACACAAAGGCCTCATCCGGGATTTGGGGATGAGGCGTATACCCTCCGAGATCTCATGTCCCCCGCGAACCGGGCGGGAATTGGCACCGATTGATCAGGCTGTTTCCTGATCCGGTTGTCGTGGCTTCTGCGGGCCCGTTACCCTCAGCCACTCTGCATGAGACTACGGTTGTTCCGTGTGAACGGAACTCATTACGATAGGGGGCGGGGTTGATCGCGTCAAGGAAAAATTCGCAAGCCCAAGGATAGAAACTTTCAGCGTGGTCTCCTATTTTATCGTGTGTCCTCCGCGGATTCGGGCCCTTCTGGTGCCATAGAAGTCCGCGGAGAACACCGAGACTTTGCTAGAGGTTGACTAGACTGCTACTAAGCCTTTCGCTGCTTCGCATAGGAACTTGTCGACAGCATCGCTGTATGGCTTTTTGAAGTTGGCGGGCCAGTTCGGCTTGTCCGCGTAGAGCTTCAGCAGACTGGCCCTGATGTCGGGATCGCCGCCAGTAAACAGGTCGATGAGACTTTGTTTGCGTTCGGCAAGCTTGCGCCCGGTTTCGCTTTGAGGGCTTTCGCCGCGAGCAATCGCCTCCTCCACGTCGCGGACCAGGTCGGCCCATCCACGTTCGGAATGCTCCTGCAATTCAGGAGTGTAGCGCTTACGCAAGTCACTGAGTTGCTCTTCGGTGTAGTACTTCTTCATCCAGTCTTTTCGGGTTTGCATTTGAATCACCTCGATGATTTTCCGGAACGGCTCCCAGTCGTGCTCTTCCCCAGAGGATATGAGGTGCTCGGCGCGCTCGATGGCTCGTACAGCCCGATCGAGATGATCCCGTTTGGCGGCAATGATCTGCCGTTGATGCCGGAGGGCGGCAGCCACATCGGGATCTTTCCCAGTGAGGAGTTCACGGATTTGAGACAAAGGAAAACCAATAAACTTCAACGCCACAATTTGCTCAAGCCGAACGAGGTCACGATCGGTGTAGAGGCGATAGCCGGACGAGGTACGTCCGCTCGGCTTCAGAAGACCGAGGCGGTCGTAGTGGTGCAGCGCCCGAATCGTGACACCGGCGAGTTTCGCGAAATCATGAGGCTGATAGATGCGGTCCGTCATGTCTCATTCAAGGTTTTACGGTCTGACCTTGCGTCAGGGTCAAGGGAATTGTTGATTGAGGGATTGGGTAATTGCCGACTGAGGAGCAAACTGACTTCAATCGTTCAGTGTGCCCGATCGCCCAAGGGCTCAATTCTTTAGGGGAAGCATCGTCCTCCCTGTTTGCTATAATAATTTTCTATCCGGCGGTTGCGATCAAAACATCGCGGAAGTGGTGGAATTGGCAGACACACCATCTACCCGTATCGCTTTAGCAATTCTCTACAAGCTTCTGATAATAAATCTTCTACCTTTCGCCTCAATCACTTCCGGTAACGTCGCTCGGAACGGCCAGTAGGTGCCAGTAAGCCCCGGATGCAGGCAGTCGGTGCAAAATCCGGTGCAGAAAAGCCCATCTCAAACCCATGCCGTAAAAGGGTCGCCAAATTAAAATACAAACAACAACTTGCACGTCCAGCTTACTCCATGCACGATACAACAAAATCAATGAGATGCCAACAAGACATCGGTCTGGGTGCCCGCTGGGTGCCCCGAATCCGGCCTCTCGAACAAT
>JASLEQ010000586.1 GCA_030151135.1 Candidatus Sulfotelmatobacter sp.
CAGCGGCACTGTGTTCGCCAGCTTCTCTGGCGTCTGGAGTTGTCGCAGCAGCTGCGAGCTACCGTTCAGATCGCAATCCACGATAAGCGCGTCGATCTTCGACTTGGACAGGCGGCTTAAAGCCTTTTGCGGTTCATTTTCGACGGCTACATCCATGTGCAGGCCGCCCAGAATGCATTCCAGAACGCTCACTTCCAGCCAGTCGCGCGACACCACCATCGACGAGAGAGTCATGCCCACCACTCTAACTTTGCCAGTCACCAGCCCCTAGATCACTAACGTAATCAACGCCCCCGCGGTCTGCCCGGCGCAGTCGTTTCAGAGATCCTTTGCCAACGCCGCAGCCGCCTCGGACCCCGACCTTGCCAATATGAGCTCCACGATCAGGTCACCCTCCTAACTGCTCAGATTTATGGAACTTTCCTGGGAATTGCTGCGTACTTTTCCTGTGGGAGGACGTCGAATAGAGAAGGGCCCATGCGGTTCCTGCAGAATTCCGGATTCGACTGGCCGGCCGGGGCTCCCGATTTCCCGAATCCTGCATCAGAGTACTTGAAACGCAAAATTCCTTGTTTTCAAGCGTAATTTCCGGCGGTCCACGAACGTCTTACTAACAGGACGTTTTCCAGGACGGGTCCAGCAGCTCCCGGAGTTCGTATATGCGCAGCGTAACCGACATATTGAGCCAGATTTTCCGCAACCTCTGGGCGCATAAACTGCGCTCGTTTCTCACCATGTTCGGTATTGCCTGGGGTGTGGGATCGCTCCTGCTTCTCGTCGGCGTGGGGGAAGGGTTCCGCTCTGGCAATAAGCGCGAACTCGCGGAGTTCGGCAAAGACATCATGTTCCTGTTTCCGGGGCGCGCTCCCGCCGTCGCCGGAAATATGACTTCCGCGCGTTCCTACTTGCTGACCTATCAGGATTACCTGGATATCCGCCACGCGCCCGAAATTCGCAATGCGGCCCCGCTGATCTCCCGCAGTGACCTTCACGAAGTCAGCGAATTCTCCAATGGAAGCGGAGAAATTCTCGGCACAGAACCCCAGTTAAACGAGATCAGCTATCTTCCGATCAATGAGGGGCGCTGGCTTAATCAGATGGACCTGACACAGCGCCGCAACGTCGTGGTGCTGGGGGATCAGCTAAAGAAGACTCTTTTCCCCGGAGAACAGGCGGTAGGTGCCTTCATCCTGATAAATGGCCTGCGTTTCGAAGTGATCGGCAGTACTCCGCACCTCGGCCGTGGCGATAACATGTGGCTCAATAACCGCGCCTACATCCCGTTTCCGGTGATGGCGTCCAATTTTCCTCTCAAAGGGGAAAATCATGAGAATTCCATCTCTTTCGTCGAGTACCAGCCGCATGTGACCTCCGAGCACACGATTGCAAGGGCGGCCGTCCATAAAATCGTTGGTCACAATCATGACTTTGACTCAAACGATGAGAATGCCTTCGACGAGTGGGATTCGATTAAGGAATCGCAGATGGTGGGAACCATCTTTGACGTCATGAATATGTTCCTCGGCGCCGTCGGCATGGTCACCCTTGCTCTGGGCGCGATTGGCGTGATCAACATCATGCTCGTCGCTGTCACCGAACGAACCCGTGAGATCGGCCTGCGCAAGGCCTTGGGCGCCACCAACCGCAGCATTCTGACTCACTTCTTCCTTGAGGGCCTGCTGTTAACTCTGGGCAGCGGCATGTTGGGTTTGGCCTTCGCCGGAGGCCTGATGGGTCTGATGGGCGGCGTTCAAGGACCGCAAGGTTTTGATCCACCCAAACTGGTGCCCATGTCGGCCATGCTCGCGATTGCAAGCCTGACCCTTGCCGGAGTGATTGCCGGACTTTATCCCGCCCGTAAGGCGGCTTTGCTGCAGCCGGTGGAAGCGCTGCGGCAGGAGTAACCATAGCTCATTATGTTGCGTGATCTGCTACAAGAAGCTTACGGAGCGATGCGCCACAACCGCCGCCGCACCGCCCTTACCATGCTGGGCATGGCGTGGGGCATTGCCACGGTCGTCATGTTGTTGGCTTACGGCGACGGTTTCGGACAGGCCTGCGCCAACATCTTTGCCAACTTCGGCACAAAACTGGTCATCGTCGTCCCCGGAAAGACTTCCATGCAGGCCGGAGGTCAGAAGTCCGGCGTCGACATTCGCTTTACCCAGGACGACGTCGACGCGCTTACCACGAACCTGCCGCAGATCACCCACATCACTCCCAGCGTCGACAAGCAGTCGGTCGTCGCCTATGAGAATCGCTCTTTCACCTTCACGGTCAGCGGAAATTATCCCAACGTTTATGACATCCGCTCCCTGAAGCAGGGTCAGGGTCGCTTCTACAACATGGAAGACCAGGTCCAGCGCGCCCACGTCGCCGTCATCGGCTCCGAAGCGAAAGACAAGCTGTTCTCCGGACGCAACGCTCTCGGCGAATACATCCGGCTCGATGGCATCAGCTTCGAAGTGGTGGGCGTGTTGAGTGCCAAAATGCAGGAGGGAAACGACGACATCAACCGCGTCGTCTACATCCCCTTCACCACAATGAGCGACCTGAAGAGCACGCACTACCTCGATACCATCTGGTTCAATTACCAGACGCCGGAGTACCAGCGCATCGAGCCTGCCGTTCGCACGATCCTCGCCGGACAGCACAAGTTCAACGAATCTGATCGCGAAGCCGTGCGCGTCTTCAACCTGATGAACCAGCTGCATCAGTTCGAGATCATCACCCTCGGCCTGAAAGTTCTCATGGGATTTATCGGCACGCTGACCCTCGGCATCGGCGGCGTCGGGCTGATGAATATCATGCTCGTTTCCGTAACCCAGCGTACCCGCGAGATCGGCGTCCAGAAAGCCCTGGGCGCAAAGCGTGCATACATCCTGTTCCAGTTCCTGGCGGAGGCATTGACCATCACCGCGATCGGCGGCCTGCTGGGAGTGGTTCTCGCGTATGCGGTCGCGCTTTCGGTGGGGCGCCTGACTCTTTACAGCGCATTCGCCAAGAACGGCGAAGCCGGCGACATCCGTCTCATTATCCAGCCCGCAACCTTGATCGCCTCAACCCTGATTCTGGGGACGGTAGGCCTGGTCAGTGGAATGATCCCGGCACTGCGGGCATCGCGACTCGACCCGATCGAATCCCTGCGGCACGAATAAGGTCTTTGGGAGCTGCGCATTTACTGGCGGGAGAGGCCCGCGATAAAAAGCGGGCCGAAGCTGCAGGGGCTCAAACTTTGGCGCCGGCTTCCGCCTTCTGATGTGCCAATGCCTGCTCGCGATACCACGCGACCGTTCGCTTCAGTCCCTCTTCAAAATCCACATCAGGCTTGTAGCCGAGCGATTCTTCTGTCTTCGAGATATCCGCCAGCGAATGCTTGATGTCCCCGCCGCGCTCGGGTCCATACTTCGGTTCGCCTTTATACGCTGTCAGTGGCCGCAGCAGATGGAAAGTTTCATTCAGCGTCACGCGCCGCCCGGTCGCTGTATTGAATACCTTGCCTGCAACCTTATCTGCCGGAGCCTTGCAGGCCAGCAGATTCGCCGATACCGCATTGTCGATATAAGTGAAGTCCCGGCTCTGTTCGCCATCCCCATGAATGGTTGGCTGCTCGCCGCGCAGCATCTGCGTGATGAATTTCGCCAGCACGCCCGAGTACGGGGACGAGGGATCCTGCCGCGGCCCGAAAATATTGAAATACCGCAGGCATACCGTCTCCAACCCGTAGCACCGGTAGAACGAGACCATATAGTGCTCGCTTGCCAGCTTGGCCACGGCATACGGAGAGATTGGGTCCGGCTTCATCGCTTCCTGCTTTGGCAACGTGGGCGTGTCTCCGTAGGCTGATGATGAAGCGGCATAGACCACGCGCTTCACCTTCGCATCGCGTGCCGCCACCAGCACATTTACCGTTCCATCGACATTCGCCCGGTTGCTTCCCAGGGGATCGAGAACCGACTTCGGCACCGAAGGAATGGCAGCCTCATGCAATACAAAATCGACGCCCGCGCAAGCCCTGTGCATTGCGTCGAGATCAAGAATGTCGGCCTCGCGAAAATCGATGCGATCCAAAATGTCCTTCAGGTTCTCGCGCTGGCCGGTCGCGAAATTATCGACGCCACGTACCTCGTCGCCTTGCGCCAGCAGTGCCCGGGCTAGCGACGATCCAATAAATCCAGCGGCTCCGGTGATGAGGTATAAAGACATGCTTGAACATCATAACCAATGCCAGGCAATCGGCGCAGATGAACGGCAAAACGAAAGTGACACGGATCCCGAAGCTTTAAAGCATTGAACTGGAAACTGGAAACTCGAAACTGGAAACTAGAGTTTATGCCTTCCCCTGACTCTTGCTCAAAACCCGCAGAAACTCCTCCCGCACCATCGCCTGATGGTTTTCGAAGAAAATAACCAACGCCTGCACGGCTGCTCCAGGATCTGCAATGAGTGGGACGTCTCCCAGTGGGCCTCCCGCCAGCGACGATGCGATCCCCGGTCCCATCACCACACACCGGTGGGATAGTTGCATCACCAGCTGCTTTAAATTGGCCCGACCTTCTTCCGAAAGTTCCTCGAACGATATTCCCATGCCGAGATATGGATAGGTTACCCGCACCACGCCCTTGGTCTCGACCCGCACGCCGTTCGCTTCCAACTTCAGCTGCAGCACGGTCCCTGTGGGATATGTCGCCTGGGCCTCCACATAACATCCATGCAGGCTCACATCGGTGAAGGTTGCCCAGGTACGCACCTCGCATCCTTCTTCCCGAACCTCCGCGCTGCCTTCACATTTGTACCGCGGACTGCGGCGTTTCTCCGCCCCTTGAAACTGTTCCTCGGTCTCGGCAGCACCCGGCATGTGCGAGGGATCCAGTTTCTGTGCCGGCGCGGCTGCGGCTGCCGTCCCAGCTCCTTGCTTCAATGCCATTAGATACGCGATGCCCTCGTTGATTTCCTGACCCATAGGCTGCACCATGTGGGCCCGCGCCGACGATGCGGAGCGGGCATTCCACAATGCCTATCGGCGAAAAATGAATTTGGGATTAGCCAGGAGAACGGAAGGTGGGGAGTTTCTAATGAAACCAACTTCCGGTAGAACACCGCCCACAATTCACTACGAAGAAGTATCGGCGGTTTGCGCGGCCGCTACCTGCCGGATATGTTTCCAGAGTTCTTCTCGTCCCGCCCCCGTCTTTGACGAATACGGCAGCAGTTGCGCTAGCGGATATTCCGCACTGAGGGTCCGCAGCACATTATTCAGCTGATTATTCGACAGCCGGTCCGATTTCGTCGCGACCAACAGAAACTCCCGGCCCGCGGAACTGAGAAATTCCAGAAGCTGCCGGTCACTCTGCTGCGTTGGAACGTTTACATCCACCAGCGCGACGCACAACGCCAGTGTCGAACGCTGGTGCAGATAGGGTTCAATGAACTTCGGCCACTCCTGCGACACCTCGCGTGAAACTTTCGCGTATCCATAGCCCGGCAGGTCGGCAAAAATCATCTCCGGACGCGGCTTCCCCGGCCACCGGATCTCGAAGAAATTGATGCTGCGCGTGCGCCCTGGAGTCGAACTGGTTCGCGCCAGTTTGGTCCCGACCAACGAATTGATCACGCTCGATTTGCCCACGTTCGATCGCCCCAGAAATGCGATCTCAGGAATCGTCGGAGCAGGGAAGTGCGAAACATCGGTCGCCGCCGCCAGAAACCGGGAGAGAACCCTCATGTCCAAGTTTCCTACGCCTTACCGGACCTTGGCAAGGCACTCATCTGGAATCTTAGAGACTTCACTGTTCTCCTTGACTCAATGACACATGGCTTAAATGACTGACGGGGATCCATCACTGGCCGCTAACATAGTCGAACAATGTCATAAAGCCAAAATCCATATGCAATTGCTGATGACAATGAAACAACGTCATTCCCGGATTGTTCGCCACAAAGTCGAATGAGACCTCCTGATACCCACCCAACATAACTACATCTTTCATTACGCCCGCAGTCGC
>JASLEQ010000662.1 GCA_030151135.1 Candidatus Sulfotelmatobacter sp.
GCACGCGGTGCTTATCATCGTTTTCGACAAAGAGAGGTGGGAGTCGATCACTTTGCGCTTGAAAGCCAGTCAACAGATAACTGGTATGCTCCGCCGCAAGCATGTCCCCTTTCGGCGCAGCGTCATCCCGTTGAGCGCTGGGCTGTATAGATAGCCATCTGGCCCGGTCTTGCGGCAGTTTCCTTACCTCCACCATTGCCACCCTGCACATCTACCGATTCTCTGCCGCTTTCGTGCTACCCTTCTTCTGCCCGACAGGAGTTTTGGAGGTTGTCATGAGCCGTCTGCGTCTCGCTCTCCTGGCCCTCATCCTCTGCGCAATCTGCGTGCCGCGCGCCTGGGCCTGGGGATGCACCGGTCACGAAGTCGTCGCTCTCATCGCCCTCAAGAACCTGCAGGCTCTCGATGCCGCGCACGGCACCACTGTCGCACAGCAGGTTGAGGCTCTGCTCGCCACCCAGCCTCACAGTTATGCCGGCCGTTATTGCACTGATCCGGGCCTCGACCCCATCGCGTACTTCGCCACCTGGGCGGACGACCACCGCACCGCGGATCCCTCCACCGCGCCATGGCATTTCTGGGACATCCCTCTGCACGTCGCCTCCGCCGCTGCCGGCGAGTACTGTGCCCAGGGCTGTGTCATCCAGGCCCTTCAGACCCAAATTCCCATCCTCCAGGACAAGAACGCCGACCCCGCTGCCCGCGTCCAGACCCTGATGTTCGTGATCCACTTCATGGGAGACATGCACCAGCCCCTGCATGAGGAGGACAACAACGACCGAGGCGGCAACTGCGTCCCGGTGACGTTTCTCACTACCGCGCCCACGGCGTACAGCGGCGGCAGCTACTCTCCCAATCTCCACGGCATTTGGGACACAGAACTGGTCGAGACCATCGGCAAGGTCCAGCGCAAGGGCTCCGGCGCCAAAGACGAGATCGAGTCCTTCGCCACGGCACTCGAATCCAGCTACTCATCTCGCATCCAGAAGGCCCTGACCGCCCCGATCGACCTGGTCGCGTGGGCCAATCATGCCCACGCCATCGCCGTCGCCGACCCTTACACTAAGATCGCACCGTCCATCGCACCCGACCCCCAAACCGCCCCGGTCACCTCTTGTTCAGACAACAACACCTCGACGCGCTACTTCAACCTGCACGAGACGGCAAGGCATAAATACGTCACGGCCGTCACCAAAGATGTCAAAGGCCAGCTGGCACTGGCTGGAGCACGCCTTGCCAATGTTCTCTACAACGCGTTCAATTCCGCGGCCGGCGGATCCGGCGATCCCTCATCCTCTGGCGTAGTTTTCAGGTTCGCCGTCTCGGGCGACTCTCGTAACTGCGGCGACATCGTCATGCCCGCCATCGCCTCCGCCGTGCGCAAATCTGGCGCGCGGTTTTACTGGCATCTGGGCGATTACCGCGCCATCTATGATTTCGACGAGGATATGGTCGCGCCGCCCGCGCTCCAGCTCAACCAGCCCCACCTCACCATCAGCTCATATCTCTCCACCGCCTGGCCTGACTTCATCAAGAACCAGCTCACGCCGTTCGGCGACCTGCCCCTTTTCCTCGCCGTCGGCAACCACGAGACGATCCCTCCCAAGGACCACGCCGCATTTTTGGACCAGTTCGGCTCGTACTTCAACACGCCGCCAATCCAGGCACAGCGCGAGCAGGACCACGACACGACCCCCACGCCCCGCACCTGGTACCACTTGGTCCAAAGCGGCGCCGACTTCCTGACTCTCGACAACGCCTCCAACAGCACGTTCGACGATCAGCAAATGGCCTGGATCCGCGCCCGCCTCGCCGCCGACCGCGAGGACACCTCCATCAAGACCATCGTCGTCGGCATGCACGAGGCGCTTCCCGGTAGCGTCGGCCTGAGCCACTCCATGTGCGACTCCGCGCTGGGCATCGCCTCTGGCCGCGAGGTCTACAACCTGCTTTGGGATCTGCAATCCTCAGGCAAGCATGTCTACGTTCTCGCCAGCCACTCGCACTTCGTAGTCGACGACGCCTACCGCACGCCCTACTGGGGAGACCGCGTCCTGCCGGGCTGGATCGTTGGTACCGCCGGAGCCGTTCGCTACCGCCTTCCACCGGAACTCGGCACTCGTTTCGCCCACACAGACGTGTACGGTTATCTGCTGGCGTCGGTGATGGCAGACGGCTCCATCCACTTCGAGTTCCAGGACCTCAGCCTGGACGACCTGCGCCTTGCCAACGCGGGCAAGAACCCCGACTCGCTGGTCGGCTGGTAGAGCTTGAAGTGTCCGGACAAAGTGGCGGGTGCCGCACGCACGGCAGCCAATTGGGTACCAGAGAAAGAACAATCATTCAGCCAGGAGTTGCAGCGAATGGCCGAACTGTTGACTACAGCTCTGTCTCACAAAAGGGCGCACTCCAAGCACAAACGATCAACAAGGATCAATAGGCGACATAGGGCAGGATGTAAACAGCTCAATTGAGCGCTTATTTTCAATTAAGTTCAACCGAGATTGCCGCGAACCATTTGGTCAGGGGCAGGTGCGAATCGTGGAAGAGAGTGCCGGTCGTCGCACTGAACTGGAACTTGCAGGAGGCGCACTGAAACAAACGCCGCGGTCCTCCAGTTTTATTAGTGGACTTGATCGGCCAGCACTTGTCATGATCGCACGCAACACAGCGAACACCCTTCGGCCAGCGCGTCCTGACCAGATGATCCAGTGCATCTTTTTCAGTGGGAAACCGGCGCGTCAGAGAGTAGAGATTCATCCCAATGCCTCGGCTACATACATCATCTGCCCGAAAACAACATGTGTGAAAGGGATAATCATGCTCAGTAGTAACTCCGTTTCAAATCTCGGGCACCACGCGCAGACGCGCAGGGACAGGCCGCGCACCGCGCAGTCAGAGGCTCTCGGACGCCTGTCATCAGGCGTAGCGCAAAGAACGGCCGGGCAAAGCTGATAGCATGTTCTGGCTGGGTCATTCCCCTGGCCGGCAATCAAAAGCAGACATCTCGGGGTATCTCGATATATGCGAGTCGGAACCCATGCGAGTTCTGATTATTGACGATGACCCGTCGCACCTTGACCTGTACCGTTTCATCGTGAGCGGAGCAGGATACGAATCCGTTCCCCTACAGGTCCATTTTTCGGGGTTGGAAGAAGTCCCGGAGGGTGAGGCTTCCGCCATCCTGCTTGACTATCGGCTCAATTCCGTCAAGACCGCGCCTGAGATTGCACAAGAGCTTAAGAGGCGATTTCCCGCGACCCCCATCATTGTGCTCTCGGACCTTTGGAGCATGCCTTCCGACATGATGCCTCATGCCTCTGACTTCGTTCGGAAAGGGGACCCAAGACACCTCATTGCGACGCTTCGCCGGTACTGTCCGCGTGACGGTACGGACGAGCAGTGCGCAACGTCGGCATGATGTAAGAACGTTTTCGCGAGCCGCCCTGGAAATGTAGGGTGACTCAAGACAGGGTGCGGGGCGGCATGGGCCTTCGGCGATTTCTCCGAGATTTTTCGTTCCCGGTCAAAGACACGGCTTCCCGCACCAGTGCGGTTCTAATTTCTGCTGTTCTGCTGGCAACCGCTGTTGATCCCGCGTGCCCGCAGGGCAAACCTCCGGAATACGCGGTTAAAGCGGCCTACCTGTTGAATTTCGGCAAGTTCCTCCGCCCTTCCACATCGGTGCAGGCACAGCGCAAAACCTTCGATATCTGCATCCTCGGGGAAGATCCTTTTGGGCGCGTCCTCGACAGCCTGGCCAGCAACGAGATGATTAACGATCATCCCGTGCATGTAGTCCGAATCAAGCGCCCGGATGATGGCGGCTCCTGCGCTATCGCCTACGTCAGCCCCTCCGAAGGGACACGTACTGAGCACGATCTTCAGGTTCTGGCTAATGGTGAGACACTCACTGTCAGCGACAAATCTGATTTCCTTAAATCCGGTGGGATGATCCAGTTCCTGCTTATCTCCGACCATGTTCGCTTTGCAGTGAATCTCCAACCGGTTCATCACAGTCAGTTTCAGCTCAGTTCGGATCTGTTGCGCGTTGCGTCTTCCATAGTGAACGAAGGGGATCGGGAGGTTCGGCCATGAAGCTGTTCGACAAACAGTCCATTGCCGGAAAGATCACCCGTATGAACCTCATTGTTTGTGGCGTTGCCTTGCTGCTGGCCTACGTTTGTTTTCTACTCTACGACGTTTTCTCCTTACGTCATGACCTCGTCGCAAACGTCCGCACTGAAGCCGACATCGTCGGCTCCAATTCCATTGCCGCAGTTCTGTTTGACGATCCCCAAGCAACGGAGAAGACCCTGTCGGCCCTGGGCGGATCTGCCCATGTGGTTTCAGCCGCTGTTCTATTGCCCGACGGCCGAGTCTTCGCTCGATACGATAGAAACAAATCTGACGCGCCGGTCATCCATCCTCGACTGGTGGCGAGTGAGAGCAACGGGAATTGGGATCAACCGCAAGGGCGAGTCCTGGTGGGGCGCCAAATTCAATCGGACGGCAAGGTTATAGGTTCGGTTTACATCCTGGCCGAAACGACCGACATCGCTCATCGCGCGCGACAGTTCGGGCTCATTTCTGCCGGGATTCTGACCCTTTGCTTCTTCCTCGCTTTAGTTGCTACCGTCGCCATACGGGAGATGATCAGCAGACCGTTGACAGCGCTGGCAGAAACGGCGAGGGTAGTATCCCGCGAAAAAGACT
>JASLEQ010000675.1 GCA_030151135.1 Candidatus Sulfotelmatobacter sp.
TCCGACATCTCGATCAGAGTGGACTCCCTTCTCTGCCGTCCGATTCGCCGGGCAAGGCGTGATCGGCCTCCGTATCCAACGCCCGTTGCACATCCCGACTTCCTTTTGCGGCCTCGGAGGTCTGCTTATATGTCGCGATGGCATGGTTCATTTGAGTACTGTCCCCCACGGCTTTGTACGCGCGCGCGAGCAGGAACCACGCGCTGGCATCTTTCTGTTCCGTGCCCAGGTAGCGGGTAAGGTCTTCGATGGCCTGCGAATATTGCTTTTCCGCCAGCTCGATCCTGGCCTTGAGTTTGTAGGCAGCCAGCGGAGGCCGATCCAGCGCGAAAGCCTTCTGCAGCATAATAGCCGCCTGGGCGTTGTCGTCCTTCAGCATATCCACGCGCGCCGCCTGCACGTAGGCGCCAGATGAGTACGGCGAAATGGCGATCTCCGCCTCGCACTCCTTGATCGCTTCCTGAATGCGGCCCGTGCGCGACAGCGCGTCGCAAAGATCCCCGTGGATGCCGGGCAGATCAGGCTTGCGCTCGAGTACTTTCCGATATTCGGAACTGGCCTCGTCGAAACGATCGGAAGCCGCAAGAGAGTCGCCCAGGACCTGGTGGGCGCGATACGAATCCGGATCGATCTGGCCTACGTGCTCGAATGCTTTTTTGGCCTTCTCTTGCCAGGAGTGCACCAGAGAGTAGAGCCGGTCCTCTTTACGATGATCGACATCCGGTGAGAGTGTCGGAGCGGGGGCTGTTCCGCCGAGCGCGGCGATTTTCTCCCGCAAGTCCAGAAGATCAGGACGACGCCGGAAGGCCGCGCCGTACAGCTTTATCGCCCTTTCGCGGTTTCCCTGTGACTCGTATTGCTCGGCGGCGAGTTGCCAGGTCCGTCCGCTGTCAGGATCGTCGCGAAGGAGTTCGATGGCGCCCCGCTTTCCGAGCTCGAGATAGCATCGTCCCAGTGCGAACCAACCGTCCTGATCATTGGGATTTTGATGCACCGCAGTTTCCAGTTGTTCCGTCGCCTTTTCGAAGCGCAATTGCGCAGTGTACTCGTATCCCAGCCAGGTACGGGCGATCGGGTCGTCGCCATGAATCGCGATGGCTTTTTCGAGCTCAGGCACGGCTGCGTCGGGACGGCCAAGTTGTGCCATGGCCAGCCCGAGGAAAAGGTGCGGACTATAAAGACCTGGCTCGCGCGTTTCCGCCCGTTTCAAAACAACGGCGGCTTCCTTGAATTCATGGTTGAAATAGAGGGCAACGCCGAGGTTGCTCTCCAACTCTGGATTATTGGGAACGGCCCGCACCAGGACCTGGTATTCGCGAACCGCCGTATCAAAATCCTGCTTCGCTTCCGCCTCGCGAGCCCACTTCTGATGGACCGCAAGTTCCTCATCCCCGCTCTGTGCCAGCCCTTGCCGCGGTGCAGTCAGGCATAACGCTGTGGCGGCAAAGCACAGAAATGCCGAAATGGGGACGAAACAGGTCAAACGGAACCTTTCTATTCAGCGCGGCGGCTCAAAAAAAATGTTAAACGTTTCACCACGCAAGTAGATACCGCACAGCTTGCCTTGTCAATGTCAATCTGCGTCGCCCGTGACACCCGGATCAGGCGCATCCGCCCTGGTCGCCAACCGATGCCCCCCAGAGCGTCAGCGCGCGAACCACCTGGCCGGACGGGTTTGAGCTATCTTCGCGCCCTGTGACAGAATGGCTGTTCTGAAATAGCTCGACATCGCTGAGGGCCCCGTTGCGTTTCGCAAGCAGGACAAGGTAAGCAACCCTCGCTCTGTTGCTAACGCTTCAGCAACCGTTCCATTCAAAAGCGTTCTCATTCCATCCGGAAGGAATTTCATCATGTCGCAATTCACTGTTGTTCCGCGCCGGGCCCGGGCGATTTGCAGGGCTTGCAGCCTGCTCTTATTTTTCACGCTGGTCGCCAGAGTGGCCTTTGGGCAAGATTTGAGTTCCCTGCCCTTGCAGAAGCACTACACGCAGGAACGAGTTTCCTCCGCTGATCCCACAGGAGCCAATGATGACGGCAACTGGAAGCACCCTATCAAGGCCGGCGAACAAAGAACCATCGCCGAGCTCAGCGGTCCGGGAGTCATTACTCATCTGTGGTTCACGATCGCGTCAGATGAGCCCTATCATCTGAAGAAGATCGTGCTGCGCATGTACTGGGACGATGACTCCCTTCCCGCGGTGGAGGCTCCGATTGGCGACTTCTTCGGATTGGGACTGGGTGAATACGTGAACTACGAGTCAGGGCCTCTGTCGGTCGGATCGCAGCGCGCCCTCAATTGCTTTTTCCCTATGCCCTTCTTCAAATCGGCACGGATCACCATCACCAACGAAGGCAGCAAGAACATTTCGGCGTTCTACTACAACATCGACTGGCAGAAGCACAAAGACCTCCCGCCGGGAATGCTTCGATTCTATGCGGAATACCGCCAGGCGCAACCCAACAAGGGCTGGACGGATGATTGGAAGGCGAACGGGGAGCCTAAAGTAAACGACGCGCGCAATACAGACGGCCGAGACAACTACGTAATGTTCGAAGCCGAAGGGCCGGGACACTACGTGGGTGTGACGCAGAGCATCATTCAGAACCAGGGTGACTGGTGGGGCGAAGGAGACGACATGATGTTTATCGACGACCAAAAGACGCCCAAGATCCTTGGAACCGGATCGGAGGACTACTATCTAGGCGCTTGGTGTTATGGAAACTGCGGCATCAACCCATTCGGCTCGAATCATCCCACGTTTGCGTACAAACTGTACGGCAACCCAGTGAATGGCGGAGACGATCGCGGATCGAAATGGACCGTGTATCGTTTTCACCTCGACTCCCCGGTTCCTTTTGAAAAGTATTTCAAGATGACTATCGAGCACGGACACGCGAATCATCGCTCTGACAACTTCTACACCGTTGCGTACTGGTATCAGGCAGGTCCTCACAGATTTCGCCAGCCGTTGCCTGCGGTTGCGGATCGCATTCCCCAGATGGTGAACACGGGCGGGCCTACGATGGGCAAGCAATAGGTCGCTTCCATCCCGCCGAGAGTCACCCGCCGGGAGAGGGCGCTTTTCGGCGAAACTATGAGCGCTCAAATCCATGTTTGACCATGAATTCTTGGCCCGGTTATGCTGGGTCCGATCATTCTGAGTGCCTAAATGTGGCGACGTTTACGTCCGATCCGTTCCACAAGCGGCGCCCAGGCGAGAGGAACCATCATGGCAAGTTGCGCGATCGAGCGCATTCGTGCGTTTGACAAACGATACTTGCTCCCTCCCGGCGCGGGAACGGACGCGGTCCACACCAACCCGGAATATAGTCTCGCAGTGACATACCTGGGGACGAACGACCGGGATTTTGGAACCGGCATCACTCTCACGCTCGGCGAAGGAAACCGGCTGGTTTGCGACGCAATCGAACTGCTCGCCCGCCCCCTGCTCGGCAGGGAGATCGAAGAGCTGATGGCCGAGTTCGGACGCATCTCCAACCAGATCGCCAACGACCCGGCGATGCGCTGGTTGGGTCCCCATAAGGGCGTGGTGCACCTGGCCCTTTCCTCGATCACCAATGCCTGTTTTGATTTGTGGGCCAAGAGCCGGGGCGTTCCCCTCTGGAACCTGCTGCTTAATCTGTCGCCGCAACAACTCGTCGCGTTGCTTGATCTGAGCTATCTCGAAGAGGTTCTATCATCCGACGTGGCGATGGAATTGCTGTGTCAAGAGATGGCAGGCCGGCCAGACCGGAACGAGATTCTCCGCCGCGGCTATCCGGGTTATGACACCTCTGTCGGCTGGATGGCATACGACGATGACAAGGTGCGCGAACTCACGCAACGCGCAATGGATCAAGGATTCAGTGCGTTCAAGTTGAAGGTTGGCTCTGCGGATGGAGATCGCGATTTGCGCCGCGCTACCATGCTTCGCGAATGCGCGGGAGATTCCGCCACGCTCATGTTTGACGCGAATCAGCAGTGGAATCTTCCGAGGGCATTGGAGATGTGCAGCCGGTTGGCGCGCATCCAGCCATTGTGGATCGAAGAGCCGACGCATCCCGATGACATCAGGGCACACGCGGATATCGCCAGGGCGATTGCGCCGGTTAGGATCGCAGCCGGCGAGCATTTCCCGAACCGCATTGTGTTCAAAAATTTCCTTGAAGCCAGAGCAATCCACTTTGTGCAGGCGGATGCGACGCGGCTAGGCGGGATCAGCGAATTCCTCACCGTGAGCCTGCTGGCGCGGAAGTTCAACTTGCCTGTCGTCCCTCATGTGGGAGACATGGGCCAGATCCATCAACATATGGTTCTATTCAATCGCATTGCGCTCGGGCAGGAAATTGTGTTCCTCGAACACATTCCGCACCTTCGACCCCACTTCCTACATCCCGCGCAAGTAGAAGGCGGAGTCTACCGGACGCCCCAGGAAGCGGGTGCCTCCACTGATCTGAAAGACTTGCTGCAGAATTGAGCACCGTGGCGTCGGAACATCAAACTTTGGACGAGCGTGTCTTTGATGAGCGGCCGCCCGCCCGCTTTGCTGTCGGATAAGAAGAGGATCGCGGCGATGGTGGCTCGCTCTCGCGGTGGCGGCTTGCTGCTCTTACGGAACGCAAAACTTTGGGCTGCGGAGATTTTTTCTCCCAGTTGTCGTAAGCATTTTGCGCAAAGCGCGAAATCGCGTGGCGGACGTACTGTTCTGCAATGTCGGCTTGCCCTTCCCGGATGACGTCGATCACCCGCTGATGAGCCTCGAGATCCTTCCCCCACACCGACGCATCCTGTCCGGAGGAGAGAACTCGAATCCGCGCAAATGCAAACAAAGGCAGAATCACCTTGCGGGCATGCTCGGCCAAGAAGGGATTTTGCGCCAGCCTGCACAGTTCGAGATGAAATCTCAGATCGCCATCAAGCATCTCCTCCGGACAATCGGTTTCGAAAGCATGACGCATGGAGGCAAGCGCGGAATCGAGCGGCTGCAAGTCCGGGGACGTACGGGCGAGAATCCGGGCAGCCAATCCTTCCAGGACACCGCGCAATTCATACATGGCGAACACGTCTTCCTCACTCAGACTTACGACGCGGGCGCTTCGTCCGGCCGCCTTGGTGACAAATCCATCTTGAGCAAGCAGGTTAATGGCCTCCCGGATGGATCCCTGGGCAACACCCAGTTTGCGGGCCCACGTACCCTCGACCAAGCGCATGCCAGGGCGCAGGCTTCCTGTGGCGATCTCCGTACGGAGCCGTTCAGCCACCGCGTGTTTCACCAGGGGCTCTGCAGATGGATTAGAACGAACAGGCAAGCGGTTGACTTTCATCGGAACGCCAGAAAGCTTACTTCAGAAACGCGCGAGGCGTCAACGCCGCTGAGCGCTCAACGTACATTGCTGTGGCTAGGTCCATAGCCGGCGTGGATGCGATTATTAACAAGGGATAGAACGCTGAAGCACCCCTTTCGTTCGCTGCAACATCGCTCCAACCCACGTCTTTGCCTCGCGGTTCGTGCAGTTCGCTCCTCTTCCAGTTCCGTGAGTGAATTACCCCGGGAACTTGACATCAATCGCTTTGAGCGCTTGATCTACTTTGCATGAAACGTTGATTAGCAGCATGGGATTTTCCCAGCAAAGGGATGGAAGGAATGATCAAAGCAATCAAAACCCGGTGGGATCTTAAGCGCGTAGCGGCTTTCCCCCGGTTATGGCTGATGCTGTTTTTTCTCGCCGTCTCGGGTGTCGATGTAACCGGCGCGATGGCACAAACG
>JASLEQ010000694.1 GCA_030151135.1 Candidatus Sulfotelmatobacter sp.
AAAATGTCCGGCGATGTAACGCTCACAGCGGATATCAGTTTTCTGACGAAGACTGGCAACCCGCACAAGAAGGCTGCACTGATGCTGCGGCAAAGCCTGGATGCAGATTCTGTGTACGCGGACGTAGCGGTGCATGCGAGCGGGCTGACCTCATTACAGTTTCGTGATGAGAAGGGTGCAATCACCCGCGAGGTGCAGTCTAACCAGTCCGCTCCGAAGCGTCTGCGCATTGCCAGGCGCGGCGACTACATTTATATGTCGCTTGGCGATGATCTTCAGCCGGCTGGCGGGTGGCTACGCATTCCGCTGCGAGGACCGTTCTACGTCGGACTGGGCGTTTGCTCCCATGATAAGGATGCGCTGGAAACGGCGGTGTTTTCGAATGTGGAATTAAACCAGCCTGCCATGGCGAAGGGCGAATCCGTTCTCTACAGCACTCTGGAAACGGTAGCTGTGGCGTCCGCCGATCGGCGCGTGGCTTACCTCGCAAAGGGACGGTTCGAGGCTCCGAACTGGAGCCGTGATGGCAGCTACTTTTTGTTTAACCGTGACGGACACATCGAGAAGTTACCTATTAGTAGCGAACAGCCTTCGGTCATCGATACCGGATTCGCGAACCGGTGCAACAACGATCACGGTACCTCGCCGGATGGCACGCAGCTCGCGATCAGCGACAATTCGCAGGGCGACAAAGAGTCAATGGTCTACTTGTTGCCTGTCGGTGGTGGTACGCCGCGACGGATGACCGAGAAATCTCCTTCGTACTGGCATGGCTGGTCGCCGGACGGAAAGACGCTGGCCTTGGTCGGACAGCGTAGCGGCGAGTTCGATATCTACACGATTACAGCCGCCGGAGGCGAAGAAACTCGGCTCACGATTGCCAAGGGATTGGATGATGGCCCGGAATATTCGCCAGATGGAAAGTACATTTACTTCAACTCCGAGCGCACCGGCCACATGCAGATCTGGCGCATGCAAGCGGATGGCAGCGCTCAGGAGCAGGTCTTCTCCGACGAGCTGAACAATTGGTTTCCGCACATCTCGCCAGACGGCCAGTGGATGGTGTTTCTCACGTATGGAGCAGACGTGAAGGGGCATCCCGAGAACAAAGATGTCATGCTTCGCCTGATGTCGCTTGCAGATAAGAAGATCACGGTGTTGGCCAAGCTTTTCGGCGGGCAGGGGACGATCAATGTGCCATCCTGGTCCCCAGACAGCAAGCAGGTGGCTTTTGTGAGTTACATGATGGTGCCCGCGGAGGACGCAGGTAAGTGAGCAGACGAAACGACATCATTAAGAACGCGCTTCAGGTGCTAGTTGGGAAAACTTTGTGGTCCTCTGGTCGCGCTGCAGATTTGCAATCTTTCCAATTTGGCCAACATCGAACTGTGACCGACTCCAGAGGCAAAACCAAGGATGTCGGCGCGTACTCCTTGCATGTGCAGTGTGCATGGCGCATTCGGCAAGCAGACTCGGTGATCGTAGGTAGCCGAGACTTGTACTCTCCGAAGGGAGATTCACCGGATCCACGCTTCGACTGGCAAGCCCCCGGCGAGAGTGAGCGAGATCAGCGCATTGCCGAATTTTTTGGCAACGGTACGCGTGTGTACTTAGTAAAAAATCTCGAGATCGGGCATGCTGGAGCCTTTGCTCTCATCCTTGAGAACGAGTTTGCAATGGATGTTTTCCCGGATGATTCATCAGCGAGCGAACATTGGCGACTATTTAAGCCTTACCAAGACGAAGTGCATGTCGTATCAGGGACAGGTACCGGAGAGGAGGTAGAGACGTAAATTATTTCTGCACCTTCTCGTCCAAGAACTTCGCCATCAACTCCAGGGCCTCCTTCGTTTCCGGAAGCTGGAAGTGATACCAGAAGGCGTGTGGCAGAGCCTCGAAGACAACGAGTTCTGCGTCGTTGCCGGAAGCGAGTAAAGCGCGATGAAAAATCGTGGTGCTGCTGAGCAGGATGTCGCGCCCGCTAGTGACGGATAGGCTCGGTGGCCATCCGCGCAAATCGGAGAACAACGGCGACAGCACGGGATCTTTATTGTCGGTTTTCGCGGTGTACTCACTATCATGTGGACTCTTCAGATCAGTGGGCTCCAGTTTTCCGGGAAACCCATTGAGCGTGAAGAGCTGCCACGACTCTCCGGGACGGCTGAAATCGGCGAGGCCAGAGAACAGTCCCAGCGCTCCAGGCAGCGGCAGTCTCAGCTGTTTCAACTTTGAGGTCACTTCAGCCGTAAGGATCGCTCCGGCTGATGTACCGAAGATCCCAATGCTCTTGGGCTTATATGTCTTGAGCAGCTCCTTGTAGACAGCGACGACATCGTCAACCGCAGCTGGAAATGGATTCTCCGGTGCCAAGCGATAGTAGACCGAGACGACTTTGATCTTCGCAAGATTCGCAATGGGGACGCCTTCGATGAGCGATCCGGAATCGGAGTTGAAACCTCCGCCATGAAGATTGATGAGGACGCGGCTGCGATTTTCTTGCGGCATGGAAAGAGGCGTGATGATGTCAGTGCGAACGCCGGCCGTGGTCGTCTCCACAATGTTCACGGGATAGAGCTTCTTTGCCTCCGCGGAATCCTGCGCACGCCAGATGTCGGTGCGTTTGCGGCGTTCTTCGAGCGACTCCGGTCCAGGAGTGTTGTGAACCAGCGATTCCAGCCAGGTCTGCGCTTCTGGACTGATCGTGGTGGGCATCGGAACCACGCGGGTGATGTACGCGGTGCCGTCGGGATCGAAAGTCGCGGAATCTTTCTGCGCGCTTGCGGTTAACTGAGCGTTCAGGAAGGGCGCGAGAGAAAAGACAAGCGCGAGGCAGAACACACCTGGGAATTTCATCGCAATAGTCGTACCAGACTTATACCGGATTGTCATCCTGAGGCGTGATGTTCCCGACCGAAGGATTCATGCAACTCCGGACAGCATCGATGCGAAAAACGAATTCATCGGACAAAATGCGCCCTCGTGAATAGAACAGTGCTCCTGGAAGCTCTGGAACCGCCGCTACGCCAGCGTGTATTTCCCGCGCTCGATTGTCTTTTCCGCGATCTGCCGTCGCAATTCGACCGTGTTGAACGGATCGTGCTTGGCCAAGCGGCGCAAGATCGCGAGCTGCGTGCGAAGCATGTCGCCGTCCGCAACGGCAGCAATCACCTTCTTCGCTGCGGCTTCGATCTTTTCCATCGCCTGCGAGAGATAGACGCGAGTCATTGCCATCGCTAGAGCGGCCGCGGTTTCGCCTTTGGAGTCAATCATCTTCTGCGTGCGCAGAACCGCCGACTCCATTGCATATGTCTCAATTGTCATGTCAGCGATCGCGCCCATGATCTCCTGCTGATCCTGGATGGCCTGCATATATTTCTGCGTCGCCGCCCCTGCGGCGAACAATCCAAGCTTCTTCGCCTGAGCTACCAGTTTGCGTTCTTCGGCCAGAGCGCCTTCCAGATCTTCCCCCGTCGAAGGACCCGAGAGTACCTCGTCCATCAGCTTCTTGATCGCCGGCATGAGCGGCAGTTGCCCGGTCATGGCGCGCTTCAACAGGAATCCGCTGATGATCAGGCGGTTGATTTCATTCGTGCCTTCGAAGATGCGATTGATGCGCGCATCGCGATAGGCGCGCTCCGCCGGATATTCTTCGACGAATCCGTATCCGCCAAATATCTGCACTGTCTCATCGACCAGGTAATCGATCATCTCCGAGCCCCAGACCTTGATAATCGAGCACTCGACGGCGTACTCCTCGATTGCCTTCAACGTCTGCTTGGCGGCGTCCGATGCAGATTTATCGACTTCCGCAAGGGCTGCGTCCATCATGCCGACCGTGCGGTAGACCAGAGCTTCTCCGACATAAAGCAGTGTCGCCATGTTCGCGATCTTTTCGCGAACCAATCCGAAATCCGCAATGACTTTGTTGAACGCCTTACGCTGCTTGGCATAACCAATAGCCTCCTGCAGAGAGAGGCGGCCTCCGCCCACGCACATTGCGCCCAGCTTGAACCGGCCGATGTTCAGGATGTTGAAGGCGATCAAATGCCCCTTGCCGGCTTCCCCGAGCAGGTTATCGACGGGGACCTTACAGTCATTCAAGATGATCGGGCAGGTGGAGGATCCGCGGATGCCCATCTTGTGCTCTTCGGCGCCCACCGAGAATCCCGGGAAAGTTTTTTCAACCAAAAATGCTGTGAATTTTTCGCCATCAATCTTCGCGAATACTGTGAAAAGGTCGGCGAAGCCCGCGTTAGTAATCCACATCTTTTCGCCGTTGAGGATGTAGTGCTTGCCATCTTGCGAAAGCGTAGCGCGCGTACGGCAGTTCATGGCATCGGAACCGGACGTGGATTCCGATAAAGCGTAAGCGCCGACAACTTCACCAGCAGCCAGTCGCGGCAGATACTTCTGTTTCTGCTCTTCGGTTCCGAAGTAGACAATCGGCAGAGTGCCGATTCCGGTGTGGCCGCCCCAGGTTGTCGCAAATCCTGCATACTTTGCAATGTGATCGGCGATCACGGCAGCGGTGACTTTGTCCATCTCCAGCCCGCCGTAGGCTTCGGGAATCTCTGCCGAGCTCAGGCCAAGTTCTCCAGCCTTCCGCAGCAGGTCCCGAGTTACGGAGAAATCCTTGTGCTCGATCTTTTCGACGTTGGGAAGGATCTCATTGACGGCAAATTCCTCGGCGGTCTGAGCGATGAGTTGATGCTGCTCGCTGAAGTCTTCTGGAGTGAAAACTTCATTGGGCTGTCTGGATTCGAGCAAAAAACTTCCGCCGGAGATTCTGGACCCGGACACTGCAGTGGTGCTTGCCATGGTCAATCCTCACAAGAAACCGCCGGTCGGGATGGACACGGCGGCGAGTAGTTCGATTCTAATGCGGACAAGGCTGGGAAGGATAGACGTTGAAATCGATGATGTTCTCGCAGTCGCTGCGCGAAAAAATCTTCACTCCGGTGCCATTTTCAACTCCGCGCCGGGGCCCTGCATTTCAGCGGATTTCAGGCGATAGCGGTTCGACGGCTGACAATTTGAATAGGCGACCAGGTGAGTCGAATCTGAATCCTTTTCATCGCGCGCCATCACATAGCTGCTGATGACGTAGCACATACTGTCCCCGGCAAGGCTTTTGGCGGTTTCTGCAAACTGTCGTGGCAGGTCTGGCTTAAAAGACGTTATGGCATTGCTATCCGGGAAGTGGACGGTCGGGCGCTCAGGGAAAAGAGAAAATGGGCTGTTCTGCGACTGCTCTGTATCAGACTTTTGCTGGGCCGTAGCTAGGCTCGACCCCAGCACGAGAACTGCAGTAACAACGCGGAGGAAAGTCATAAAACCTCCTTTTGCGGATTATAGCCCGGCTCTCTAGGCAATGTTCTCGAATACTCCTGCCGCACCCATGCCGCCACCCACGCACATCGTCACCATGCCATAGCGAGCATTCCGGCGCTTCATCTCGCGGATCACGCTCGCCGTCAGCTTGGCACCGGTGCAGCCCAAGGGATGCCCGAGTGCAACCGCTCCGCCATTCGGGTTGACCTTTTCCGGATCGAGCCCGCCTTCCCGGATGACCGCGAGCGACTGCGCCGCGAACGCCTCGTTCAATTCGATCACGCCAATGTCGCTTAGCTTAAGGCCGGCCAACTTAAGTGCCTTCGGAATCGCATACACCGGGCCGAGTCCCATTTCCTCAGGCTTATACCCCGCCGTGGCAAAAGAAACGTAGCGAGCCAGCGGCTTGATGCCGAGTACCTGGGCACGCTCGGCAGATATCACCACGGCGGCCGCTGCGCCGTCGGACATCTGCGACGAATTTCCGGCCGTTACCGTTCCTTTCATGTGGAATGCAGGCCGCAGCCCGAGCAGGGCTTCGAGCGAGGTGTCGGCGCGCGGTCCCTCGTCGATTTTGAAAACAATCTCCTGATGCTTTGGTTTCGATCCGTTAGGAGTCGTAAAGCTCACGGGGACAGGAACGAGTTCATCATCGAACTTCCCTGCCTGAATCGCTGCGAGCGCCTTTTGATGACTGCGTAGGGAGAACTCGTCGGCAGCTTCGCGAGTGATACCAAACCGCTGAGCCAATCGCTCCGCCGTAAGCCCCATCGAAAGATATGCGTCGGGATACTGATTAACAAGCCACGGATTCGGAGAGATTTTGTGGCCGCCCATCGGGATCATTGACATCGATTCGGTTCCACCCGCGAGAACCACTTCGGCACCACCTGCCATGATCCGCTCGGCGGCCATCGCAATCGCCTGCAGCCCGGACGAGCAAAAGCGATTGATGGTCATCGCAGAAACTTCGACAGGCAATCCCGCGCGCAGCGATGCGATGCGGGCAACGTTCATTCCCTGCTCCGCCTCCGGCATCGCACAGCCGAAGATGACGTCTTCGATTTCCTTCGGATCGAGCTGCGGAAGGCGGCCAAGCGCACCTTTGATAGCTACCGCCGCAAGTTCATCCGGACGTGTCCTCCGCAGCGTCCCTTTGAACGCGCGGCCGACAGGTGTACGTACTGAGGATGCGATAACGACTTCTCGCATGGTAAATCTCCATTCCCGACTGGTATTTATTCGATGCCTCGCGCCCGCATTCGGCTCTTGAACCCTGGCTTTCATC
>JASLEQ010000698.1 GCA_030151135.1 Candidatus Sulfotelmatobacter sp.
AGGGCGGACACTGACGACAAAAAGCGTTCAATTACCGAGGACGCAGAGGACGGCAATGCAATTCAACGGATATCGACGGCGCGAAGAGTGGACTTGCAGCCACGAAACTCTCAGCTGCCTGGGTGCGTAGCAAAGCAATCGGCGACTTCAAAAGCCATTCACAGCCGAGTTCGGTAAGGATTCGCAGAGAACGCAGGTAAAACCAATAAGGGAATCATTCATGGCTCAACTTGTGGAACAACCGACGATGACAGCGCCGAAGATTGGGAAGCAAGGCGATCCCTGTGTGATGGTGATATTTGGAGGCGCCGGCGATTTGACTGGGCGCCTGCTGGTTCCGGCGCTCTACAATCTGGCGCGGGCAGGCCTGCTGTCCCGCGAATTCGCGGTGCTTGGGGTGGCGCGGAGCCAGTGGTCGGATGAAGAGTTCCGCAAGCAGGTGTATGAGGACATCAAGAATTATTGCGGCGACTGCATCGACAACGACCTATGGGAGTGGTTTCAGCAGCGATTTTATTATCTGGCGGGGAATTTCGATGATGACGGACTCTATCCGAAGATCAAGGATGCACTGAACAAGCTCGATCAGGAGCATTCTACCCATCAGAACTTTTTTTATTACATGGCAGTGGCGCCGAAGTTCTTTGGTCCGATTATCGAAAGACTGGCGGCGAACGGATTCCTGGAGCAATCGAACGGACACTGGCGGCGGGTGATCATCGAAAAGCCGTTCGGCCACGATCTGGAGTCGGCCAAAGCGCTGAACCAACAGATTCTGAAGGTCGCGGACGAGAAACAGATTTACCGCATCGACCACTACCTGGGCAAAGAGACCGTGCAGAACATTATGGCGTTCCGTTTTGCGAACGGGATATTTGAGCCGGTGTGGAACCGGCGCTACATCGATCACGTGCAGATTTCGGTGGCGGAAACGGTGGGAGTAGAGACCCGGGGAGGCTACTTCGATACCGCCGGAACACTGCGCGACATGGTGCCGAACCACATCATGCAGTTGATCAGTTTGACGGCAATGGAGCCTCCGATTTCGTTCGACGCGAACGCGGTGCGCGACGAGCAGGCCAAGATCCTGCACGCAATCCAACCGATGAGCGATGAAGACGTGCTGGCACGCTCGGTAAGAGGACAGTACGGAGAAGGGACGGAAGACGGCAAACGCGTGGCGGCGTATCGGGCGGAAGAAGATGTCCCGCCGGATTCGCGGACGGAAACTTTTGTCGCGATGAAACTGTCGATCGATAACTGGCGATGGGCAGACGTTCCTTTCTATCTGCGGACGGGGAAGCGAATGCCGGTGCGCAATACGCACATCGTGATACAGTTTCGACGGGCACCGTTTGTGCTGTTCCGCGATACTCCGGTGGAGCACTTGATGCCAAACCAACTGGTGCTACATATTCAACCGGAGGAAGGAATCTCGCTGCAGTTCGCGGCGAAAGTTCCGGGCCCGGTCATGCGACTGGGCACGGTCGACATGAACTTCGAGTACCAGGAATACTTTGGCAAGCAGCCGAGCACGGGCTATGAACGCCTGCTGCACGACTGCATGATCGGCGATCAGACGCTGTTTCAACGCGCCGATATGGTGGAAGCGGGATGGTCGGTGGTGAATCCCGTGCTGGATTTGTGGAAGGCGCTTCCACCACGGAACTTTCCCAATTATGCATCCGGCACGTGGGGACCCAAGGAGGCCGACGAATTGCTGGAGCGGGACGGCCGCCGCTGGAGGAACTTCGAAAAATGATTCTGGCCGGCGATATTGGCGGGACCAATGCCAGGCTTGCATATTTTCAACCCCAGAACGGTCATCTTCGTCTGGTTTCTGAGCGCATTTTTCCAAGCCGCGAGCACGACGAATTCGGGGAAATTGTCGGGAAGTTTTTGCATGATTCCGGAGCACATCCGGAGGCCGCGTGTTTTGGAATCGCAGGGCCCGTCCGCAACGGGCGCGTTGAAACATCCAATCTTCCATGGGTGATTGAGCAGGCGCGTCTCGCTGATCAATTTCATCTTCCTGCCACTCTCCTGATTAATGACCTGGAGGCGATTGCGTGGGGAATTGGCGCGCTTGGCAGCGCCGATCTAGTCGCGTTGAATCACATCAGCGGTTCCGCGAGCGGAAACCAGGCGGTGGTCGCGCCCGGCACCGGGCTGGGCGAAGCGGGTTTGTTTTGGGATGGGAACCGGCATCACGTCTATGCCTGCGAAGGCGGGCATGCGGATTTCGCTCCGCAGGGCGAGTTGCAGATCGAACTGCTGAAGTATCTGACGGCTCGATTTGGGCATGTGAGCTACGAGCGGATTCTTTCCGGTCCCGGCCTGGTGAATGCGTACGAGTTCTTACGGGATTCTGGAAACGCAAAAGAATCTCCCGATGTGGCGAATGAGATGAAGAAGAGCGATCCGGCAGCGGTAATATCGCGGGCGGCGCTGGATGGGCGAGACGCGCTGGCGTCGAAAGCACTGGATATTTTCATCGCCGTCTATGGGGCGGAAGCTTCGAACCTGGCGCTGAAGGCGATGTCGACGGGCGGACTGTTTTTGGCGGGCGGCATCTCTCCCAAAATTCTTCCGAAGCTGAAGGAACCCGCGTTCATGAACTCGTTTCTCACTAAAGGACGCATGAGACCGCTGGTGGAGGCGATGCCGGTGCAGGTCGTCATCAACGAAAAAGTGGGGTTGCTGGGCGCAGCGCGCTGTGCGTCGGTGAAAGCCAGAGGCTGGTAAGTGTGAGTGCCGCAGGGGAAATCCGAATACTAACGACCCCACAGGAATTGTTTGCCTCGGCAGCCGAGGAAGTGGTTCGGCTGGCAAATGACGCCGTGAGTTCCCGTGGACGCTTCACGGTTGCCCTGTCAGGCGGCTCAACTCCGAAGAGCCTGTTCAACCTGCTGGCTACGAATGCGAAGTCCACCCTGCCGTGGGACCGGATGTTTTTTTTCTGGAGCGATGAGCGGCACGTTCCTCCCACGGATCCTGACAGCAACTACCGGATGGCGAGTGAGGCGATGCTCGGGAAAGTTCCAGTTCCCCCCGCAAATGTGTTTCGAATGGAGGGAGAAAACCCGGATGCGGCAGCCGCAGCTGAAGCTTACGAAAAGACGTTGCGCAAGTTTTTTCAGGTTCAGGCGGGCGAGGTCCCGAAATTCGATCTGATTCTTTTGGGGATGGGGCCGGACGGACATACAGCCTCGCTTTTTCCAGGGACGGCCGGGCTACAAGAAAAATCACGGTTAGTGATCGCGAATTGGGTGGAAAAATTAAAGACGCATCGACTGTCATTCACCCTTCCCCTTATTAACGCCGCCCGAAATGTGGCCTTTCTGGTTAGCGGGACCGATAAATCTTCTGCGCTGAAGGCCGTGCTTGAGGGGAATGATTCGGGCGAACAGTATCCAGCGAAATTGGTGCAGCCCAAAGAAGGAAAGCTAGTCTGGTTTTTGGATCGGGCTGCGGCCAGCGGACTGTCGAGCTAAACTCCAAACAAAATCACACCGCAGAAAACGGAGAATTGAGATTTGTTCTCTTTGGGCTGGTTTTCAATTTTTTGTGCCCTATTCCCTCTCCCGCCAGGTTTGCCCGGGCTTTTCCGCTCAACCAACCCATCCCACATTCTGATTTCCTAGCACAGTTCGCGAACATTTGAGCAGGACGAAACCATTCCGCAGGGACGCTGAGGACGTAGAAAATCAGGTCCGGTCGTGGATTGCTCACGGCCAAAGGAGAGCGGGCTGGCGGGCAGGAGGAGATCCCAAAATCCTCGACATATCCGGCGCCTTCATTGCAGCTGATATTTTTAGCCGCGCCAATCGCCGATTTCTTTCAGACCTTTGCCCCGGGCATGTTCGAATAGGCGGACCTTGTGACGGGAGTGTTCGAATTCGTGGATGTCGGCCCAGACTTCGGCTCGCCAGGGGGCATCGTGGGCGGCGGCCTCGCCGCAGGTAGCGCAGCGGGTGTGCAGGGTTACAGGAGTGACGTCTATGCCGATCGGCGCTGCTCCTGGGAGTTCGACGAAGATGCAGTGAACCTCTTTAATTTCCTCGTCGGGTCCGAGGATATGCTCGTAGCGGAGGAGGTATCCGAAACCTAATTTCTTGGCCTCGAGTTCGGCCTCGGCACGAGTATGGAACGGGCCATATTCGGCACGCAACTGCTCCGTGGAATCACATGCCATCCAAAATGTTTCTTTGTAGGCCATTTGCTGGTTTCGGCTGAACCCCAAGCTGGCTCACGGATTGCGCGAGCCTGCGTGTGGGCAGCACCAGCAGAGCAGCAATTTCAAGGCCGCACAGCAATGCGCAGCAACTGGCTACAAATGAACGACATTAACGTATTTGGGGCTCGGATCCGAGGGTGCGTGGATGAAAGCTTTTGCAGTGTATCCGCCGGAACGCGTTGGCCTAGCCATTCAGTCTGCCCCGATCGCCTCGCTCTGGCAGAGGGCGACGTCAGCGGCAGCCCAGTTCTTACCGCCATGGGCGGCGACGTACATTGCCAGTTCCAGCCGGCTCCAGACACCGAGCTTGTCGAAAATGCTTCGCAAGTGATTTTTGATGACCTGCTCGGTGGTTCCAATGATTCGGCCAATTTCCCGATTCGTCATGCCTTCCCATACCAGCATGGCGATTTCCAGTTCTTTGATAGTGAGGCACTCTCGCGGCGTCATGATTGCGCCCCTTCCCGGCTGAACATGGCGGTAGCCAGCTTCACGCGCTTGCGGCCCTCGCGAATGCCGGCGCGCAGGAATAGAGTTCGTAGGTGCTGTTTTACGGTGCGCGGACTGATGTTGAGCTGACCGGCGATCTCTTTATTGCTACAGCCCTGCACGAGCAGGTTCAGGACTTGGCGGTCGCGGGGTGTCACTTTGATGATTCCGAGATCAATCACATTTCCTCCTTTTGGCCGTGCGAAATGCACATGTCCTGTAGTGCACGAGCTTCGCCATTTGTTCGTCCGCGGATTGGAAATTCTTAAGTGCTTGTGCGGGCGATAGTTCGAGGACGATGCTGCGCTTTCAGGTGGTTTTCAGAAATCGCATGGTAGCCTGAGCAGTTCCAAAACGGTCCGAGTCCAATCGTAGAAGCGGACGCGCATGTTTCATCGGAACGGCGCTCTTCGCGGAATTGCAAAACGAGCGGGCACGCGGAAGTTGTTCCGGAATGTGGGACAAAGTGTTGCCAGTTAATAGTTTGAGAGTCGAAAGGCTGCTTTTCAGATTGGAGGTGAACGGTGATGCTTGGGCGCCTTAGGGGGTGGTTGCTGCCAAATCTTCTTTCCCATATTGAAACCCTAGTGATTTTCAGTCTGGTCCTGACGGCGTCGACGGCGAATGGTTTTGCACAGGCCACGCAGGTCTCTTCGGAGCAGGCACCCATGGGACAAATACAGGGCGCGCCGGTGACGATTACGTTGCAGGATGCGCTGCAGCGAGCGCGACTCAACGATCCGCAATACCGATCCTCAGTCACGGACTTAGGGCTGGCGAAAGAGGATCGCGTGCAGGCGCGAGCGGGACTTCTTCCTGATGTGAACTACAACACCTCGCTCATCTACACGCAGGGAACAGGCCCTGTACCGGCCAGCTGCCAGACAAGCACATTGGGGTGCCCAACGTCGCGATTTATCGCGAACAATGGCGTGCACGAATACATCAGTCAGGCGCAGGTGCACGAGGGACTCTCGGTGACTAACCTTGCGGACTACCGGCGGTCGGCGGCAGCCCTCGCCGTGGCGCGAGCGAAGGCTGAGATCGCGTCGCGTGGCTTAGTGGTGACGGTGACACAGGCGTATTACGGGCTCGTGGTGGCGCAACGGAAATATGCAACGGCAGAGCGCGCGGATGCGGAGGCGCGGCGTTTTCTGGACATCAGCCTCAAGCTCGAGAAGGGCGGCGAGGTTGCGCATGCTGATGTAATCAAGGCAAGAATCCAGGCGCAGCAGCAACAACGCGATCTTCAGGAAGCGCAACTCGCGATGAAAAGCGGACGGCTGGATCTTGCGGTATTGCTGTTCCCTGATTTCAACCAGGATTACGCCGTTGTGGACGACTTGCAGACGCCCGAGCCTTTGCCGACTTTCGAGGAAGTAGAAATGACAGGGAAAAAGAACAATCCTGATCTCCGCGCGGCGATGGCGGCCTATGAAGTCGCGAATCATGAGGTGAGTTCTGCGTGGGGCGGGTTGTTGCCGTCCCTGAGCCTGGATTACTTCTACGGCATCGATTCAAACCAGTTTGCGATCTCCAGCCACGGAGTGCGGAATTTGGGCTATTCGACAGTCGCTTCGCTGCAGATACCGATTTTCAGTTGGGGGGCGGACTGGAGCAAGCTGAAACAAGCGAAATTGCGGCGTGACCAGGCTGGAGTGGAGCTTTCGTATGCCCAGAAGCAGTTGCTGAGCCGCTTGCGGCAATTCTACCTGGAGGCCAAGACCTCGCGTTCAGAGATGGAGTCGCTGGAAAGTTCGGCTGAGATGTCGGCCGATAGCCTGCGGCTGACGACGATGCGCTACCAGGCTGGGGAAGCCACCGTTCTGGAAGTAGTGGATGCACAAAACACGTTGACGCTGGCGCGCAATGCATATGACGATGGGCAGTCCCGTTACCGCGTAGCCGTTGCCAATCTACAGACTCTGACAGGAACCTTTTAGAACGCATGAACCGGAATCAGGTTGTGGCTTCAGAAGCCCGAAAAAGTTACCGGTGGATGCGCGGCGTATGGGTACTTTTGGCTGCTCTAATCATGGTAAGTGGATGCTCCTCGGAGAAGCCTGAGGAAGCGCCTGTAGTCAGCGTGCAAGTGACTCCAGTCGAAAAGACGACCATCGAGCATACGATCACAGCGCAAGCGGCTTTATTTCCCAAGCAGCAGTCGGCGATCGTGCCGAAGATCAGCGCTCCAGTCCAAAAATTTCTGGTACAGCGTGGCAGCGCGGTGAAAGAAGGCCAGTTGCTAGCCGTGCTGGAAAACAAAGACCTGTCGGCTGCCGCACAAGATAGCCGAGGCACCCTGGATCAGGCGCAGGCTGCGTATGAGACCACCACGGCTGCGAACTTGCCAGAGGAGATCCAAAAAGCGCAGGGAGACACACAAACGGCGCAGCAGGCGCTCGACGCCGAAGAAAAGGTATTCGAAAGCCGGCAACAGCTGTTCGAGCAAGGCGCCCTACCGCGCAAGGAACTCGACCAGTCTCGAGTGGACATCACGCAGGCGCGGAATCAGTATGCGATCGCCAAGAAGCATCTGGACGCGCTGCTGGCAATCGGCAAACAGCAAGAGATAAAAGCGGCGGCCGGACAACTGGAATCGGCAAAGGGAAAATATCTTGGGGCGGAGGCGCAGCTAAGCTATTCAGAGATTCGAAGTCCGATCAGTGGAGTGATCACTGACAGGCCTCTTTATCCGGGAGAGATGGCCGCGGCGGGGACGCCACTGCTGACGGTGATGGATATTTCGTCGGTGATTGCGAAGGCGCATATCCCACAAGCGGACGCGGCGGCATTGAGAGTGGGCGATTCGGGGACAATGGTTGTGCCGGGCGTCGAGAAGCCGATCCAGGGGAAAGTAACGATCGTCAGTCCAGCGCTGGATCCGAACAGCACCACGGTAGAGGTGTGGTTTGAAGCGAAGAATCCGAAACATGAATTGAAGCCGGGAACGACCGTGCAGCTTTCACTGACGGCGCGGACAGTGAAAGACGCACTGGTTGTGCCGACCGGTGCCGTACTTACCGGCACCGATGGGACAACGACGGTAATGATCGCCGGATCCGATGGTCTCGCGCATCAGCAGGCCGTGAAGCTCGGCATCCGCAACGGTGGCGACGTACAGGTTCTTGATGGCGTGAAGGAAGGCGACAAGGTAATTTCGAACGGCGGATATGCCCTGCCGGATAAAACGAAAATCAAGATTGAAAAGCCGGAAACACCATCGGATGAGAAGCCGGCGGC
>JASLEQ010000711.1 GCA_030151135.1 Candidatus Sulfotelmatobacter sp.
CGATGAAGGGGAGAAATTTCCCCTCCACCGACGCCTCCCAACCATTGGTGTTCACCCGGTTGAAGCTGGAAACATCGGTGTTGTAGTACGAGTAACCGAAAAAGACATTGCCGGATGTCGGAACCTGCGCGGATGCAATTCCGGACAGAATAAAACTGGAAACAAAGGCACACAGGATAAGGGCAATTTTGCGCATTTCGAACCTCACTGGAGTTGAAACTTTCTGTTAGAAGCGAAAAACGATTCCCGTGGATAGACGGAAATTGTTTTGCGTTGTGCTGAAGAAGTGCGTGTGCAGGTAGTCTCCTTCCACTCTCAAAGCAACGACGCGCACCACGCGGTAATCGACACCGCCGCCCAGCGCTTCGGCAAATGTAGTGTTCCCGGTGTCGAAGAAATCGCCACCGTTGTGGAGGTGTGCGACGCCGAACATTGCTTCGGCAAATGGCCGAAGCTTTCCGACGGAAACTGAAACCCGTGGGCCGAACAGGATTTCCCACTGGTGTCCGGTGGCGCTACTGCTGAAGGGGCCGTTCGGTGTCAGTGCCGTGAAGTTTTGTGATCCGTAGTGGCTCCCGAAATCGGTGACGATCCCCAGGTGAGGGAGAACTTTTCCTTCAAGCGAAGCTTCCCATCCATTCAGACTGGTCCCACCGGAATTGCCAGTAAGACCCGACCAGTTACTGCGCTCGAAGGAATAACCCACGAAAATATTGCCGGATGTCGGTACTTGCGCAGACGCCAGCGCGGCATAGAAAAGTACGCCAAGCCAGACGGTCGCGAATTTGCGCATGATATTTTCCTCCTTGCCGGGTCATAACCCAGCGAGAAGTTCAAAGTTGTTGGATGCGCGAGGGTGCCCGCAGGATAGCAAGCGTAGGTAGAGGAAACGTCTGAGTGAAGCAATGGCTGGGCTGTTCAGAATCGCCAGACAATTCCGGTCGAGGCCCGGTAATCATTCTGGGACGCACTCGCGTAGTGGCTGTGCATGTAATCTCCCTGAAAGCGCCATGAAAAATTCTTGAACCAGAGCCGGTAATCGGCGCCGCCGCCGACATCGATGACGAGCGGATTGTAAACAAAACCGCTGGAGTTCAGGTGGCGGATGCCAGCCATCCCCTGCACGAAGGGCCGCCACTTGCCGATACTGGTAGAGAGGCGGGGACCAGCGACGGCGTTATATTGAGTGACGCCGCGGCGGTAAAAACCACTGGCGTCGAGCACAAGACCTAAACGCGGGAAACGGGTAAACGGAAGCGCTTCCAGCGAAGCGTTCCAGCCCTTGTAGCTTTGCTGGTTCACCACATTGGTGAGCTGTCCGTAGGAGGCGCCGACGTAGACGTTGCCATTGGGAAGAAGCCCGTTGAATTGTGCTGCCATGGGAATCGAGAACAAAAGCATGGTCACGAATGCCAGCACAGCAGCGGCAGTTTTCGACACGCAGTATCCCTCCCCGGCCATGCGGGCCGGCAAAAAACCATTGTAATCAATGAAATCCGTTAGATGCAGTGTACTGGATGGCCAAGATGTATGGCCGTACAAAATTTGTTGCGAGAAGACGGGTGTGCGCAACTGACTCGCGGGCAACGACTTGTTTTGACGAAAATTTTACTGGATTTTCATGGTGCCTAAAGCGATCGACTCACGTCTATGTAGTAACGTGAATTCTATGAATATTAATTGTGAAACGTGGGAACAAATGGGCCCTCCGGCCTCGTATCAGATAGTAAAGGAGTCGAAGTTGAAACTCAGTGTAGAAGCGCACAATTCCGGCGACATCATCATCGTGCACTGCCATGGACGGATCGTCTATCGCGACGAAGCGGCTGCATTATCGCGTCTGGTCGACGAAATCCTGCACTGGGGCGGCAAGCTGTTGCTTGACCTCAGCGGCGTCAGCTCGATCGACAGCGCGGGCATCGGGGAGTTGGCCCTGCTTTACACGCGCGCGCAGGAACGCAATGCGCAGCTGAAGTGTGCCGGAGCAAATAGTCTGGTGAGCACGCTGCTCGATCTCACCAATCTGGATTCGGTGCTTGATGTGCACGAAACCATCGAAGATGCGTTGCACTCGTTCCACGAAGAACACGTGTGCGCCGATTGCTGAAGGTGTAATGCCAGCCGAGAACAAAAAGGGAGCAGAGAAATCTCGCTCCCTTTTGGCGTTTTAGAGCCGATATGTCAATTATGGAGTCTGGCTCAAAAGCCTTAAGTGTCGAGGGCGCGGAGAACTTCCGCCGAGCGGAAGGGGCTGCGCATGGCCGAAGTAGGCGGCTTCTTCGTACAAGACGATCAATTCTCGCGCTGAAAACGGTATCGACCTTTTCGTTCGGAAGCGACCGCTTCCACCACTTTTAGGAACGCCCGCGCCGCGTGGGATAAATTCGCTCCCTTGCGATAGATCAGCCGGAGCTTGCGCTTCAGTTGCAACTCCCGTACGGGAATGCGCACCAGTTCGCCGCGCGCCAACTCGGTTTCCACACTGATCTCCGGAATAAGCGCGACACCATTCCCCATGGCAACGAATTGTTTGATGGCCTGCAGGGTGGGGAGTTCCAGGTCCATGTGGAGCGGCGTTTTGTGCTGCTTGAACAACTGGATGACCTTTTCGCGATAAGGCGAGTTCACGATGTGCGCCACGAAAGATTCCGCGCCGAGTTGCCGGATGCTTACCTGCCGGGCCGATGCCAACGGGTGCCTGGCGGGGACCACGAAGGCCAACTCGTCGAGGAACACGACGATCGAGTGCAGGTTCTCTTCCTGGGGCTCGTAGGAGAGCACGCCAAACTCCGCTGCATAGCTGAGAACCTCATCGGGAATGTGGCTTCCCAGGGCGCGCTCCACGGTGATCTTGATCATGGGATGCAGCCGGCGAAACTCGGCCAGGACGGGCAGCAGATACAACACGGTAAACTCGTTGGCGGCAATGACGAGTTTTCCCTTCTGCAGTTCGCGCAGTTCAGAGAGTGACTCGGCCGCCTCGCCGCGCAGGTTAATCAGTTTCTCCGCGTACTCGTACAGAACTTTTCCGGCATCGGTGAGGACACCTTCGCGGGAGGAGCGATCGAATAGGGCTTCCCCGAGTTCATCTTCAAGCTTTCGGATTGTCTGGCTGACCGCGGACTGGGTGCGGAACAATTTGTCAGCCGCACGGGAGAAGCGCCTTTCGCGCGCGACGGCCAAGAAGACTTCGAGTTGAGAAAGCTCCACGTGGGACCTCTTAATGCCAGGGAGTCAGTTCATTAGCAATACTTATACTACAAGGGTCACTAATGTTTCATGAAGAAATATAAGTTTTGCTTCTACCTCCGAAGCTCGTACGATAGAGATACGCGGAACAGTGCGTCTTTTTACCGCCGGGCATCCACCCGGCTTGCGGTGGAGTTAACGAGGGATGGCATTTATGGGTACGGAGCAGGCACGAATCACGATTTTTGATACGACGCTTCGCGATGGCGAGCAGTCGCCGGGCTGCAGCATGAACCAGCAGGAGAAGCTGCGACTGGCGCAGCAGCTTGACCGTCTGGGCGTGGATGTAATCGAGGCTGGATTTCCTATCGCCTCGGATGGCGACTTCGAGTCGGTGAAGACGATTGCGCAGGCGGTCCGGCGGCCCGTTATCGCGGGGCTTGCCCGTGCTTGCCGCCCAGACATCGAGCGCGCCTGGGAAGCGTTGAAGTACGCGGCTCGTCCCCGCATTCACGTATTTCTGGCTACCTCGGATATCCATCTGCAATACAAGTTACGCATCACTCGCGATCAGTGCGTCGCGCAGGCGCGGGAAGCGATTCAAATTGCGAAGTCTCTTTGCGATGATGTGGAGTTTTCTCCCGAAGATGCAACGCGCACCGATCCTGACTTTCTCTGCCGCGTGCTGAATGCCGTGGTGGAAGCGGGCGCGACGACCCTGAACATTCCGGACACCGTGGGATATACGGTTCCCTCGGAATTTGGTGAATTGATCGCGATGATTCGCCGTTGCGTGAAGGGCATCGAGAAAGTCACCATCTCGGCGCACTGCCACAACGATCTGGGACTGGCTGTTGCTAACGCACTCGCCGCCGTAAATGCGGGCGCGCGCCAGGTGGAGTGCACGATCAACGGGATCGGCGAACGTGCCGGGAATGCTTCGCTGGAAGAAATCGTAATGGCGATGCGGGTGCGTCCCGACCGATATCCGTACGAAACGGGTATCGTGGGCGAGCAGATTTTTGCCGCCAGCCAGATGCTGAGTGAAATCACCGGTGTCGCGGTGCAGCCGAACAAGGCGATTACCGGACGGAATGCATTCGCGCACGAAGCCGGCATTCACCAGGACGGCGTGCTGAAAAATCCGCTGACCTACGAGATCATGACGCCGAGATCGGTGGGCGTGCCGGATTCGAAGCTGGTGCTCGGCAAGCACTCCGGTCGTCACGCGTTGAGCATGCGTTGCGAGCAACTCGGATATACGTTTGACCGGCGCGCGCTCGATGACGTTTACCGGCGTTTTGTCCGCCTGGCGGACAAAATCAAGCACGTGGAAGATCATCATCTTCTCGAGTTGATCCGCGACACCCACAAGCCCACAATGTCGGCAACGCCGCTGATCGAGCCGATTATCGAGGCGACGCAGGCGGCGGTGGTAAACGCTCCGTCACCAGAAGCCGATAAGGCGTTCGCGGCCGCGGCGGACAGCAATCCATTTGGCGTGCCGCTTCCAGCTCATGGAGAGCCGCATCACGAGCAGACGCAGCAGGAAGACTATCTGTGGGGAGTCTAGAAATTGAGTGATTGAGCGATGTATCCATTGCGGGATTGGAGAGCCGCCTCTCGGCGGCTTTTCTTTTGATCGCGGCCCGACACTTCACGATTAGTGATTAAATGAATTCAATGGCGCGATGACCCGATCACACAATGACTCATTCGCGCCGATCGATCTTTTATGAAACTAAACATCACAGTTCTTCCCGGCGATGGAATCGGACCTGAGGTTACCCATCAGGCCGTAGATGTGTTGCGCACGGTGGCTGAAGGTTCCGGACACAGCCTGCAGCTTCAAGAAAAGCACGTAGGTGGAGCGGCACTGACTGCCGCGAACGATCCTTTGCCGCCCGATACGGTCGAGGCTTGTCTGTCGTCTTCTGCCGTTCTGCTGGGCGCGGTGGGAAGTCCGGCGTTTGATAAGAATCCCGGCCACCTTCGTCCCGAGGCGGGCTTACTACGGCTTCGTCGGGAACTCGGGGCTTATGCCAACCTGCGGCCGGCGGTTTACTTCCCTGCCCTGGAAGATTCCTCTCCGCTTCGCCCGGAGATCGTGCGTGGTACCGACATCATGATCGTTCGCGAACTGCTTGGCGGAGCATACTTCGGACAGCCGCGATCGATCGACGGCGAACTGGGAGCGCGGGTCGCGGTCAACACGATGCGCTACGCCGAGCATGAAGTCGAGCGCATCGCCCGCGTGGCATTCGATCTTGCGATGAAGCGGAAGAAAAAAGTTTTGTCGGTCGACAAAGCAAACGTCCTGGAATGCTCGCGGCTGTGGCGCGACGTGGTGACGAGAATCGGTAAGGATTATCCCGACGTTAGGCTGGGACATCAGTATGTGGATTCGGCGGCCATGCTGCTGGTGCAGCGGCCTACGGATTTCGATGTCGTGCTGACTGAGAATATGTTCGGCGATATTTTGTCGGACCAGGCGGGAGGGGTGGTTGGTTCGCTGGGACTTCTCGCTTCCGCGAGCATCGGCGGACCGGTTGGGCTATATGAGCCGGTGCATGGCTCTGCCCCCGATATCGCCGGCAAAGGCATCGCCAATCCGCTGGGGGCGATTCTTTCTACGGCGATGATGCTGCGTCATTCGTTCCATCTGGAGCGCGAGGCTTCGTGCATTGAGCAGGCCGTCTCCAACGTGTTGTCGGAGGGTGCGAGAACCGCAGATCTTGCCGGCAAGACGCATCCAGCCGTAACCACGGCCGAAATGGGTCAGCTGGTGGCAGGAGCCGTCAAGAAGCTCGCCACAATGCAAGTTGTCTGAAAAATGTTAAGGGAGACGCGGGGCCCGGCGGGCCTTTGCCACCATGCCATCGATGCCGTCGTACTTTCCGGTAAGGCTATACCAGCGAATACGGAGCATCTCCTGAAACATACGCGCGCCATCGACTAACGGATTGATGCGTGCGCCGCCGCTATGACCCCAGTGGACCGGGATCTCTTCCACCTTGAAGTCGAACTTTCGAGCCAGGAACAGGATTTCAGGATCGAATCCCCAGCGCTCGATCTTCTGCCATGGAAAGATGGCCTGCGCGGCCGCGCGTTTGAACGCCTTGAAACCGCATTGGGTATCGGCAAATTGGAGGCCCAGCGTGACGCGCAACAGGATATTGAAGATGCGTCCGAATAACTGACGGTGCAACGGCTGGCGCTGGGTCTGCATTTCGGCGCGAAGCCAACGCGAGCCGATCGCAATATCAGCACCGTTCTCAAGAGCCGCAAACAGTTTCAGGGATTCCTCGATGGGCGACGACAAGTCGGCGTCGCTGAACAAGACGATGCGCCCACGGGCCTGCAGCATGCCATTGCGAACGCTGTACCCCTTGCCATGGTTGCCTGGATTCTCCACAAGATGAAGAATGGGATCTTTTGCGGCAAAAGATTGCACGATTTCCGAGGTTTTGTCGCGCGAGCCGTCGTTCACGACGATGATTTCCGCGTCCCAACCCTGCTCATGAACAAAGCTCAAAACTCGTTCCAGCGTGGCGCCAATACGCGCTTCCTCGTTATAGGCCGGGATCACGATACTGTACATGGGCTCCAAATCAGTTCCTTTTTTGATGTTCGAACTCAGAAAAAGCTCTGATGCCAGTACACTCACATTGGCTGCTTGCTTTTAGCGACTCCTGCCATTTTAACCGCCAAAGGATGATTTAGTGAGGGATTTACTGCCGGAGGATCGGGATGGCGAGCACGGCAATCCACACGCCGACTTGGGGCTACAGCGCCTTATAAGTCAAGGCCTGGGCAATCTACGCAGGAAAGTTGGCCAATACGCTACGCCGGCGGCATACCGTCGGCTTCATTAGCCCAGTACTTATGATCCCGTAGGAAATACTTTTCATTCCAATAGTTCAACGCGGTCTTGAGGAAGAGCCATCCGACCTTGAGGTGTCCCATGCGCTTGAAGC
>JASLEQ010000746.1 GCA_030151135.1 Candidatus Sulfotelmatobacter sp.
CATGAAACATCTTGGGATTCTTCTCTCCGGGCGCGGATCAAATTTCGTTGCGATCGCCGATAACATTGACGCGAATCGCATTCCCGATGCTCGGATTGCCGTTGTCATTTCGAACAAAGCCGACGCGCCAGGGATCGCAACGGCGCGCCAGCGTGGTTTGACAGCTCTCGTCATTCCGTCGAAGGGACGTTCACGCGAGGAGCACGACCGCGAAGTGGTGGCGGCGTTGAAAGATCAGGCCGTCGATCTCATCTGCCTTGCTGGATACATGCGGCTGCTCTCGCCGTGGTTCGTACGGCAGTTTGCGCATCAGATTCTGAATATTCATCCGTCGCTGCTGCCGGCTTTCCCAGGACTCGAAGCGCAAGAACAGGCGTTTGCTTATGGAGTGAAGGTCTCCGGTTGCACGGTGCATTTTGTCGATGAAGAACTGGATCACGGGCCAATCATCGTGCAGAGGGCGATTCAGGTCCTGGATACCGATGACGAGCACACATTGGCGAAGAGGATCCTCGAGCAAGAACATATTGCTTACAGCGAAGCTATTCGACTTGTCCTCGAAGGAAAGTTCGAAGTTGTGGGACGAAGGCTTAGACGCAAATAGATCTGTACCCGAAGTTCAGGATCTGCGGACTTCTTTGGACATTCTCACAATAGGCAGCGTTTCTCCGTTGGCGAGTGGAACGGACTGGTTCTCGACCTCTGCATATCCCTTTGCGCGATAGAACGGGATCCCGCTTAAGGTTGCGCCCATTTCCAGCCGTGTGAAGCCAGCAGCGAGCGCGGCGCTTTCACAAGCCTCAAGTACAAGGCTTCCAAGGCCACGTCGTGCCCACCGAGGATGCACGAAGAATGCTCTGATCTTGGCCGCGTCGCGGGTGGGATCGAGCAGGGAATCCTCGCGGGCTGCATATTGATCTCCTCCGTAGAGCGTTTTGCGCTTACTCCAGCCACCGCAAGCAATGATTTCCCCGTCGGCGGACTCGACCGCGAAGTAGGTGCCATCCGCAATGAGTTGAGTATCGACCCCATACACCGATTGGAGCGCTCCCTCGATCTGGGCGGGCGTGTAATCCTCGGCCTGCAGTCCTCGCACGGACGCTTCGATCAGCTCCCGCAATCGAGGGATATCGTCTGTGACCGCTTTTTTCAGACGAAAGTTCATCGCGGCAATTCTACGTTGCGGTTCGGTCTTTAACGCGGAGTTCCTTATAATGTCTGTTCCCATGTCCAATTTCGCTCCGGTCGACGAACAACTTACTTATCTAAAGAAGGGTGCAGCGGAGCTCATCCGCGAAGCCGATTTGCACTCCAAGCTCGAGAAGTCGCGCGCTACGGGCAAACCTTTGCGCGTGAAGCTTGGGATGGACCCAACCGCTCCTGACCTGCATTTGGGACACACGGTCGTGCTGCGCAAGCTGAAGCACTTTCAGGACCTGGGACACACGGCGATTTTCTTGATTGGCGATTTCACGGGCATGATTGGCGATCCTACGGGGCGCTCGGCAACGCGGCCTCCGCTGACCCGCGAACAGGTCGAGCAGAATGCGGAAACCTACAAGGCGCAGGTCTTTAAGATCCTTGATCCGAAGAAGACGGTGATTGATTTCAACCGGCGCTGGATGGGTGCATTTACCCCGGATGACTTCGTTCGGCTTCTCGCAAAGTACACCGTATCCCAGCTACTCGAGCGCGAGGATTTTCACAAGCGTTTCCAGGAAGAGAAACCGATCTAGCTTCACGAACTGCTCTATCCGCTGGTGCAGGGGTATGACTCGGTCGCACTTGAAGCCGATGTCGAACTTGGCGGCACAGATCAGAGATTTAACCTGCTTGTGGGGCGCGAACTGCAGCGCGCCTACGGTCAGGAATCGCAGTCCGTTCTGACCACGCCGATCCTCGAAGGGCTCGACGGCGTGCAGAAGATGTCGAAATCGCTGGGCAACGCGATTGGAATCCACGAACCTCCTCTGGAGATGTACGGCAAGATCATGAGCCTGTCGGACGAAATGATGTGGAGGTATTACGAGCTGCTGACGGACGTGCAGGTCGCCGAGATCGAGCGGATGAAGCGCGAAGCGCATCCGATGCAGGCGAAGAAGGAGCTGGCGCGCCGGATCGTGGCTGATTTTCATTCGGCAGAAGCTGGAACGAAAGCTGGGGAGGACTGGGCTAAGCAGTTTCAGAAGGAGTTAGTGCCGGAAGAAGTGGAGCGCGTCATAGTCCCTCTAGAAAAGATCAAGCTGAGCGGCGCGACGGAGGATCTCTTGGGAGACGACAACTCCCATTTCCCGCTGTGGAAGTTCCAAGGGGAAAAAGCCGCCAATCCTAGTAAGTGGAGACCCATACGATTGGACAAATTATTAGTCGAAGCGGGCTTCACATCTTCTCGGACAGAAGCGAATAGAAAAATAAAGGAAAAAGCTGTAAGGCTCCTTCGGCAGGTCGTGGTTCATCCCATCGTGGTCCTCGCGCCCGACGAGATATACACCACGTTAGGCAGAAAGGCAAAAATCGTGGCGATCACTGAAGAGTGAGCAATACGGTCTAATTTGTGTAGGATTGCCGTTTACGGCGCTCCGAGCAAGCGAGGATCGCCAGTTGCGAGCAGCACTACTTCTTACTCTTTTCTGCTACCCTCATCCGCGCACGATGCGCGCCGCAGCCATCCTCGGGTTGGGATGTTCTCCCAAACACTTAGCACCATTTCAAAGTAATCGTGCTATTGAATGGCGGATGGGCTTGCCCGGCGATTCCGGGGAGGCCGATGTCATTCTGGTCTTCGGCGGCGACGGAACTATCCACCGGCATCTTGGGCAACTCGTCAAACTGAAATTGCCGGTGCTCGTCGTTCCCGCGGGGAGTGGAAACGACTTCGCTACATCGCTCGGATTGGCTCGTGTTCGCGACTCGTTGCAAGCCTGGCATGCATTCACGCTTAACCCCAACAATATTCGCGAGATCGACCTGGGGGTCATTACGTCACTTGGCGAACAAACACCACAGAGAAAGGCTCAAAGCGCAACCTATTTCTGCTGCGTCGCGGGAATTGGTATCGACGGTGAAGTCGCCCGGCGAGCGAACCAACTGCCCCGCTGGTTACGTGGGAATGGCGGGTATGTACTGAGCATGATTCCGGCGATCTTCAGCTTCTCTCCGTTCTCGATGAGAGTCTCGACGTCCGAGGCAAAAGACCGGTGGGAGGTACTCAGCGATCAGCCGACACTGGTCGCGGCATTCGCAAATACGCCACTGTACGGCGGCGGGATGAGAGTGGCTCCTCGCGCCAAAATGGACGACGGGCAGTTCGATATTTGCATAGTGGGCGGCGTCCATCCCTTTCGGCTGCTTTACTTGTTTCCCACTGTGTTCGGCGGGCGGCACTTGCGGGTGAAAGAAGTCAGCTACTTCAACGCCTCAAATGTGCGAGCCGAGACGGAACACCCTCTTGATGTTTATGCGGATGGGGAATATGTCTGCAAAACGCCAGTGGAGGTTTCCATCGAGCACTCCGCCTTAAAAGTCGTAATGCCTGCCAACTGAAGTGCTGCTGCCACACAGCAGATTTTTCCTGTCTCGCTTCGCTCGCGCGCCGGAATGACAATACCGTTTCGATGGCTCGGCTTCACCGTCTCCGGACGGGCGAATGCGTTCGTCCCGGCACGGTGCTACACTTTTTCCATGTCAGAAGGACGTTCGCGCACACTGCTCTGGGTTCTGATTGGCGGCGGAGCATTCTTCCTGTTCGTGCTGGCGGTTTTCACTCTGGTGTATGTCGCCGTTCACGCTGGAACAGGAGAAGCGACTCTTGGCGGCTTCGGAGACCGTATTGGCGTTGTCGACCTGGATGGCGTAATCCTGTCGCCTCAGCCCGTCGTCGACGAGTTAAAGAAGTTCGGCGACGACTCGTCGATTAAAGCGATTATTCTGCACGTCAATTCGCCGGGCGGAGGTGTGGCCGCGTCTGAGGAGATTTACCGAGAGGTAAAGAGAATCCGCGCCGAAAAGAAAAAGAAAGTGGTGTCTTCAATTGAGACGGTCGGGGCCAGCGGCGCTTTTTACGTTTCATCCGCGTGCGACAAGATTTACGCCGACAAAGGCAGCATTGTCGGGTCTATCGGAGTGATCGCGGAGTGGATGAACTACGGGGACTTGCTGAAGTGGGCCAAACTCAAGAACGTCGTCATCAAGACCGGTGAGTTCAAGGATACGGGTAATCCGGCGCGCGATCTGACGCCAGCCGAACAGGCCTATATGCAGTCGTTGATCGACAACATGTTTGGGCAATTCATCCAGGCGGTTGCCGATGGGCGGGGGATGAAGTTTGACGACGTCAAGTCGATCGCGAACGGCAAAGTATGGACGGGCGAGCAGGCGAAAGACATGAAGCTGATCGATAACGTCGGCGATTTCCAAGCCGCCGTCGACGAAACCGCAAAGTCGGTCGGCATATCGGGCGAACCCACGCTGGTGCATCCGGAAAAAGACCGCAAGACGCTGCTGGACCTGCTCTTAGGCGACGTTTCACAGTACATCCCCACTCGCGAAAAAATGATGGAGCAGAACGTCGGGTTCTACTATCTGTGGAAGTAGGAAGTAGATTTTTGCGGAATACAGAATTCCAGTCGATCGTGAAATGCGGACGGGAAATTGCTCTCGCAGAATTGCTCAGAGCAGTTTTAAATCCGAAGTCGAAATCTGCAGTTACTTCCTTCTGAGTCGGTCCCCTGGGTTCAGGCTGGAATCTTCGGTACAAGCGGGGAGTGCCTCGACCCAAACCCATAACTTGCATACAAGCCCTGAAATTTGAGAAGGTTATGGGTGGTGTTTGAAGCTCCCATCCTAGGGGAAGCTTCCGCCCGGACAAAAAACTGGAAAATGCAGCGACGAGAGGGGCGTTATGACCAAAGCGGATCTGATTGATGAAGTCTCGCGTTTGGCGGAGCTTACGCGCAAAGACAGCGAAGTAATCGTGGAAACGATCTTTGACAGCGTGGTGCGTTCGTTGCGCGCCGGCGATAAGATTGAGATTCGCGGCTTTGGCAGCTTTCGCACTCGCCAGCGCAAGCCCCGGGTCGGGCGCAATCCCAAGACTGGAGAGCGAGTGGATGTTCCAGCGAAAAAGATCCCGTTTTTCAAGCCTAGCAAGGAATTGAAGGATCTGGTGAACGAGACGACGCCGGGAACCGCCCCTGCGGCAACCACGCCCGCTCCATCAAGCCCAGCGACGCCGGCCACATAGCGCTTAGTGGCCGAGGAACAGGTCGGCAACTTTCAATGCCAGCTTTTCGGGATCCACATCCGTTCGATTTGCGAGCACGATGATGGTGAGATTGTCTTCCGGAAAGCGTTGGATTGTAGTATGAAATCCGATCGTCTCACCATCATGCCACATGCGGCGATGCCCCCGGTACGGGTCCAGAAACCAGCCAAATCCGTAACTCACGCTATGGCCTTCCGAGCTCGGTAGCCCGCCTGCTACCTTGAATGGCGTCAGGGCGGGCTGCACTTGGGTTTCACTCAGTAACGTGTGCCGGTGAAGAGCCTGATCCCATTTCGCCAGATCTTCAATTGAAGAATAGATGCCGCCATCTCCAAGTACCGCGGATGTGGGACTCTGATCCGTCTCCTTGAAACTGTCGGTTTCTTTCGTGTGGCCGTAGGCCCGGTGTGGAACCTCGTTCTTTCCCTTCTCAAACGCCAAAGTATTGTTCATGTGGAGCGGGGCGAAGATTCTGTCTTGAAGGAATTGGCCAAAGGGCTTGCCAGAGACCTTCTCGACAATCATTGCCAACACTGCGTAGCCGGAATTGCTGTATTCCCATTTGCTGCCGGGCGGAAATATCCCTTTCGGCTGTTCTTCCAGCAACTTGAGGACTCCAGCATCGAGAATCTGCGGGATCTTCTCCGGCGGGGTATCGGAATACTGCTTCATCAGGATCTCTTCGTAATCCGGCAGGCCCGACGTGTGGTTCAGCAGATTACGAATGGTGATGGCGCGTCCATATGACGGAAACTCCGGGAATATGTCTGTGAGGTGCTCGTCATAACGCAATTTACCGTCGCGGGCCAGCAGCATGATGCAGGTCGCCGTGAACTGCTTGGTGAACGATGCAAGGCGGAAGTTGGTTTCAGGCGTGATCGATTGCAGGGTTCGAAGGTCGGCGACGCCGTACCCTTTTCGGAACAGAGTTTTTCCATCCCGAATCACCAGCACCGCTGCCCCAGGTGCGTTGGTGGATTTTAGCGAAGTGAAAATGTCGTCAATTTGACCGGGTGATACCTGCGCCGTCAGTGCGGGCAGATGTGCAAGGCAAGCGCAAAACAGAAGGGACAGGCGAAATAGCGAGAAGCTTCCCGCTTCAACCGGACAGCGTTTCCCGTTGGCAAAGTTCATTCGTTATCCGGCTTTGCTCCGGGAATGCGCTTCCTCAGGAATTTGATCTGGCCGTTGTGGTTCGACTCATGCTCGCATACATGGAACCACTTACAATAATTGTTCGTGGGACCCCATGGCCACTCCTTGTCGACGACCATCAGCCAGTTATCGTCGCGCTTGCGAAACTCTGCGAATGTTTGTTCGCGCGTCTCGTGCAGGATATTCAGGTAGTAATCCAGATCATGACCTTTGATTCCTTTGCGCGCCGGATCTCCGAGCTCCATGGGCATGCCCCACTTTTCCTTGAAGGACTCGGGTAATTCCTTCATCGAAAGTCCGCCAAAAGTGATGGCGTGGTAAAAGGCGTCCGTCGCCGCCAGATGCAACAGCAAAGCACCAATGCTGTTCGCGTTGTTGTCGATCAAAAAATCGAGGTCCTTCGGAGACATGCCATTTACGGAATGCAATACGGTCGAACGCATCCAGGTCATCATCGACACGAGCGTGCCGATCTGCGGGGAGTAACCCTTCTTAGGTCCAATGATGTTGATCTCTGAATCTTCAGAGAAGGCTGGCGTTGGCGACCCCACGACGCCCGCTATTCCCACGCCAATAGCGGCCGCGGTCATCAAGAAATTCCGCCGCGTCGGTGCGCATTCGACTGGAAACATATGTTTTCCTCCATCGGCCAGGGTTCTGAGGTTGAACCGTCGGGATAGTATCACAATGGGTCCAGTCGTTTAGCAGGGCCGGAGTGTACAGCTGAGGCTGTCCCGGCCCCCATCAGGATCAATGATCGCTCGGCGAAAGGCGCATACAGCAGGACGGCGGTGATCCCCAGAGCCAGTCCGTAGCCGATCTGCGGCACAAGCAGAAATGGAGCGAGCGCCCAAAGTTCATCAAGCGGAAAGACGAACGGAAAGAGTCGCAGAAACTTGCCAGAGACCCCGGGCGCGCGGAAGGCGACCATTGAAATCAGGTATAGGCGGACTGGGATTCCAGTCACCGCCGTGACGATAGCGACGATGATGGCCCACGTCGGATGAGAAAAAGTGGCCGAGATCACATCATCAACGGCATGAAGGCGCGCCAGCGCGATGATATAGAAGCACAGATACATCAATTGCAGGAGCAGAAAGAGGGTGCTGACGAGAGTTCCGTGGGCCTGCGGCACTTCGTGACGCGCAGTTAGGAAGCTGGACGAATTGTCCGATGCAGATTCTGGCTTTGCTTCCGGCTGAGGAGGAATAATTCCGGCGGGAGGTGGAATCGGGTCAGAGCCGACGGAAGACGGCACTCCGTCATCGAAATGAACTGGAGCGATGAAGCGGTATCCGCGACGCGCCAGCGTCTCAACAAATCGTGGACTTGAGGCCGAATCGCCGAGAACATCCCGAATCTTGTTCACGGCGGTATTAAGACTGTGATCGAAGTCTACGAATGTCCCTTCAGGCCACAAGCGGTCTCGAATCTGAGTGCGAGAAACGATGTTCCCGGCTTGTTCCAGCAACATGACCAGCACATCAAAGGGCTGCGCCGGCAACTGAATGCGACGTCCCTGCTTGCGCAACTCTCCCGTTGCCGTATCGGCCTCGAATACGCCGAAACGGTATAGTTTTTTCTTTGGAATTCCCTCCATTGGCGAAGATAGTCTACATCGCGGCGCCACGAGACGAATTGACTTTGCCCTTTAAGCTGCAGATTCTGTGTAGCTTATCGATTGAGGACTAAGTGAGATCGGACTGAGCAATCATCGATTGCTATTCCCC
>JASLEQ010000751.1 GCA_030151135.1 Candidatus Sulfotelmatobacter sp.
CACAAGAAGAATCGTTTCCGAGCCCCGCTTGATGCCGGCAGGAGACTGCTCAATCGTCCCGTGCTCGACCGGCTGATCCACACGGGGCAAATAGATCTTGAACGTTGTGCCCTGGTTGGGCTAGCTGTACACCCAGATGTATCCACCGCTCTGTTTCACGATTCCATACACCATTGAGAGGCCGAGGCCGGTGCCTTTTCCAACTTCCTTCGTTGTGTAAAAAGGCTCGAAAATGCGAGTCATCGTCTCGCCACTCATCCCCGTGCCGGAGTCGCTGACGGCGAGCATGACATAGCGCCCGGGAACCACCGGCTGATGTGCGGTCGCATACGTTTCATCCAGCAGCACATTCGCGGTTTCCAGCGTCAGTTTGCCGCCGTGCGGCATGGCATCTCTCGAATTCAGAGCCAGGTTCATGATCACCTGTTCGATCTGACCGGGATCGGCCTTTACTGATCCCAGATCCTTCGCCGGCGCAGTCATGATCTCGATGTCTTCTCCAATGAGTCTTCGCAATAACGAATCCAGGCTCAGAACGACTTCGTTCAGGTTGAGCACTCGTGGAGAAAGTACCTGCTTGCGGCTGAAGGCAAGCAGTTGACGCGTGATGCCAGCGGCCCGCTCAGCTGCCGATCGTATCTGGCCAGTGCTATCAGCTTCTCGCGACCCTGGCTTCAGGGAGTCCGCCAGAAGTTGTGTATAGCCAAGAATGACGGTAAGAAGATTGTTGAAGTCATGGGCGATTCCTCCCGCCAGCCTCCCTACAGCTTCCATTTTCTGTGACTGCCGCAGACGTTCTTCCAGCGCGACGCGCTCCGTGATATCTCGAATGCCGCTGGAAATCAGAATGCCTTGCTCGGTTTGCAGTGGACTCAGGCTCACTTCGATCGGAAACTCGCTTCCATTCTTCCGAAGTCCGTGGAGATCGAGACGTTTGCCCATGTCCCTGGCAGCCGGTTTTGCAGAGAAGTCGGCCCGATGCATGGGATGAGTCCCGCGGAAGCGCTCGGGTAACAGCATCTCAACCTCGCAGCCCAGCAATTCTTCGCGTCGATATCCGAAGAGTTTTTCGGTCAGTGCATTCACCAGTACGATTTTCCCGGCCACGTCGACTACAACCATGGCGTCCGGCGCAGATTCCAGTAGTCCCCGGAATTTCTCCTCCGCGCGCTTGCGTTCTGTCACGTCTTCCACCAGGGAGGCGACGCCAAGCACCTTCCCCGCTTCATCCACCAGCGGTGTGTTGTACCACTCGCAGAAAATGATCTCGCCATTCTTCTTGACGTTCTCGTTTGAGCCGCCCTGCCGCGTTTCTTCTTGTGCCAGCAGCTTGGCCCAAACCTCGTTCACGAGCGACCGCGTCTCGGGAGGAACAATGAAATGCGCATGTTGCCCAATGGCCTCCTCGCGGGTGTAGCCGAAGATGCGTTCGGCAGAAGGATTCCAGGCAGAGACACGGAAATCCAAGTCCCATTCCACGACGGCCAGAGGAGTGTGCTCGAAATGCATGCGCACCTTCTGCTGCGATTGGCGTATCTCCTCTTCGGCTCGCTTTCGATCCGTAATATCCCGTGCGATTCCTAATACGCCGACAATCTTCCCCTGTGCGCTGCGATAAGGGCTCTTGGTGCTGAGATAAATTCGATTGCCCCGGTCTGATGGCAGGACGAGTTCGTACGCTTGAGTCTGCCCCGTGGCAATGACCTGCCGGTCTCGCTCAATCAAGAACCTGCCCTTCTCTGGCCCGAAGATGACAAGATCGGTGCTCCCTAAAACCTCGTCTCGCGATCGATTCACGAACTTGCACGCCATCGGATTCACCATCACGTACCGGCCTTCCATATCTTTCACGAACACGGCGTCAGGCGTGCATTCCATGATTCCGCCGAGAAGGGTCAGGTTTTTCTGCAGTTCCTGTGAACTCGCCAGCAGTTGATCTTCAATGAAAAAGAGCCGGCCTCCTGCAGCGCCAAAGGAAACGAGCGCGATCAGCACAGCCCATCCGAATTGTTCTCGGGCCACGCTGAGAACGAGAGGAAATACAATCGCCGGAATCACCAGCGGCGCGATCCTTGCGAGCAGCTGAAGACTGGGCGAAGCGGGATGCGTTTCGCCAACTTCCTGAGGATCGCGCCAGGTACCGGCGATCACGATCAGCAATCCGTAAGCGATGGTCCAGGTCAAGTCGGGCCATTGACCCTGCTTGTAGTGCCCCGACGCCTGGTACAAGAGGGTGCCATTTAGCACGACCGCATAGACGACCAGAAATCCTCCGATGCGGAGGAAAAATGCTCGTTCCAGGCGGCTGCCACCGACTAGTCCGCGGACCAGAAAGCTAAGCGCGATCAGCCCATAAAACAGGATGGCGGCGTGAGCGGCTCGTGCTTCCATCGCTTGGCCCGCGGCCTGCCACAACGACGGAACGTAAATTTCAGATAACTCGATGGCAAGTGCAAGCGTGGAGACCTGCGCAAAATCGCAAACCCGCAGCCATTGATATCCGCGGTCGGGGTCACGCGGACTCAGAAACAGGGTCATCGCGATCGGAACGACCCAGAAAAATACCAGGACATCGCTCGGCCATAACGTACCAAGCGGAGCGCGAAGGTAGTCGTAGTACTCGGTGTAGAGGCCTTGACTGATCGCTACCAGCAGGGCAGAAAGGGAGACGAGACGCCATAGCCGCTTGGAAAAAGGGCCAGCCAACAGAGACGCACGCCATGCGATGACCGCAGCCACCGAGGGGGCGATGGCGTCGATCCAATCACCCCACACCGACGCCGTGTCAGTCGCATAACGCAGCGCAAGAACGCTGACGTGCACGACCAGCAGAATTACCGCCGCCGCAACTGCAGACGTACGCAGCTTCGACATCGGTCGAAGTACTCCAGCGCGCCGCCAATTCGCAAGCGAACGCGCGACGGTCCCTATTGGCACCCGAGTATATACGCCCATCGCCAAAGAGAATCAAGTACTTGGAGTCCGGCGCTTCGCCTCGCGCTGCACGTCCGCGTGAGGGCAATCCAGGTTTGTAAAAGTCGCGTTACTTTAGTTGCAAGCTCTTTGCCAACTATTTCGAGCTCTCCACTTGCCAACCGTTCCCAATTTCCCTAGCATCCAGACTGAAGGCCGACCTGCCGCGTTGGTGATGGCGGGTAACCGATATTTGAACCAATGCAGAATGAACGGGAGCTCGACTCGAACTAGGATCCGGTGAGCAACGCTGCGCCATGCGCAGATGCCTAAAGGGTCTCGGCGGGCGCCCAACGTCTAC